>JALWDV010000236.1 GCA_027036755.1 Anaerolineae bacterium | reverse complement strand
CCGGCGATGAAGTCGCCGGGCTACAAAACAGCGCCGGATAAATCCGGCTAGCCCCGCAGGGGCGCTGTTTCTAGCCGGGGGACTTCATCCCCCGGCGCTGGCGGCGGGCGCGAAGCGCCCCGTTAATAAAAGGATTATTTTAACTTTCCAACTCATTTGGGACGCACCCGTTGGTTTTTCGGTGGGGCGCCTGCTCATCGCCGTTTTCGCCGAATGAATTCGGTTCCACGGGCGTTCCGCCGCCCGTCCCCCTGCGGGGACGGTTTTTTCCTCGTCAAAACTGGCGTCGCAAGCGTCGGCGCAGGCCGACGAGCGCCCCACCTAATCAAACCTCCTTATTTCCTCCCCACCCAGTCGCTCCGCTCCTTTGCGGTAGAGGGAGCCGCTGATTTGCAAAGTTTTTTGCAGGCGGAGAGGTCTTCCCTCCCGCTTGCGGGGGGGAGCGAGGGGGGCTGCCGCAGCAGAAGCCAAGCCAGCGAAAACAGACAGACTACTTAGCAGTTACCAGAAAAAGCTGTAATCAGCCATTTTGAATTCTCCTATGCCTTCTCCTCAATACGAAGTCGTCATCGGCCTGGAAGTCCACGCCGAACTCATCACAAAATCCAAGATGTTCTGCTCGTGCAGCGCTGATTTCTTCGGCGCAGCGCCCAACACCCACGTATGCCCGGTGTGCCTGGCCATGCCCGGCGCGTTGCCCGTCATCAACAAAGAAGCCGTGGCCCAAACCATCCGCGCGGGCCTGGCCCTGAACTGCACCATCGCCGAGGATGTGCGCTTCGAGCGCAAGAATTACACCTATCCCGATCTGCCCAAGGGCTATCAGATCACGCAATATGAGCTGCCGCAGGCGGTGAACGGCTGGCTGGATATCGACACGCCCGCGGGCGTCAAGCGCATCGGCATCACTCGCGCCCATCTGGAGGAGGATACGGGCAAGCTGGTGCACGAGAATGGCGCCAGCCTGGTGGATTACAACCGGGCGGGCGTGCCCCTGCTGGAGATCGTCTCCGAGCCCGATATGCGCTCCATCGACGAGGTGAACGAATATCTCACCCGCCTGCGCCAGATTTTGATCTACATCGGGGCCAGCACCGGCGATCTGGAGAAAGGGGCCATGCGCATGGAGGCCAACATCTCACTGCGGCCGGCCGGAAGCGAAGCTTTGGGCGTGAAGGTGGAAGTGAAGAATCTGAACAGCTTCCGGGCGGTGCGCAACGCCATCGCTTACGAGATCGCGCGCCAGGAGAAGATTTTGCGGGCGGGCGGACAGGTGGAGCAGGTAACCCTGGGCTGGCTGGAGGCCGAGGGTCGCACCTATGTGCAGCGCAGCAAGGAGGACGCCCACGATTATCGCTATTTCCCCGAGCCCGATCTGCCGCCCCTGCGCATCGAGCGGGCCTGGGTTGAGGAGCTGGCCGCGGGCCTGCCCGAGCTGCCCCGGGCCCGGCGTCAGCGCTTTGTGACGCAATACGGCCTCAGCCCCAAGGATGCAGAGGTGCTCACGGCCGAGCGCCCGACCGCCGATTACTTCGACGCGCTGGCGGCCGCGGTGGGCGAGGCCATGCCCGCCAAAAAGATCGCCAACTGGGTGATGGGCGATCTCTTCCGTCTGGTGAACGATAGCGGCCTGCCCATCTCCGACATCCCGGTCACGCCCGAGAAATTCGCGGGCCTGCTGAAGCTGGTGGCGGCCAAGACCATCAACGCCAACACGGCCAGCAAGGTGCTCAAGACGATGTTCAAGACGGGCGAGGAGGCCCAAACCATCGTGGAGCGGGAAGGGTTGGCCCAGGTCAGCGACGCCGCGGCCCTGGAAACCCTGGTGGATCGCCTGCTGGCGGAGCATCCCGACGAGGTGAGCCGCTATCGCGCGGGCAAAGTGCAGCTCTTCGGCTGGTTCGTGGGCCAGGTCATGCGCCAAACCCGGGGCAAGGCCAATCCGGGCGTGGTGCAAAAGTTGCTGAAGGATAAATTGGCCGGATAGGACGGGCGTCGGTTGGCGTCTCACGCAAAGTTGCAGAGCCGCAAAGGAAGAAGCCAGCGCCGGGGGATGAAGTCCCCCGGCTAGAAACAGCGCCCCTTCGGGGCTAGCCGGATTTATCCGGCGCTGTTTTGTAGCCCGGCGACTTCATCGCCGGGCGGACGTGGCGAACGCCACTATAGCGATTCGGGTTGTGAACATTCATCATTCGGCCAAAACGCCCGGCTGGCCCTAACTCATTCAGGACGCACCCAAAAGGTTTTGCGTGAGATCGGCTTTTGAGGCACCGGCTTGCCCTGGTTAGGCTGTTCGAGAAAATGTGCTATACTGTTTCGGTAAACAGCCGTTCAAGGTGCGACGCACTTGCCACAAGCCGTGGCCGCGTCGTATCAGGTTTTGGAGTTGAACAGGTGAGACGTCGGGCCAACGCCTATCTCAAGTGCGTCGCACCTGCCGCTGCCTATTTTCATTCCCCACGATTGAGATGAAACCATCGCCCGAGAAATATCCATTCCCCTCCCACAAAGCGCCTGATCCCCGACAAATTCAGGCGTGGCGGCGGATGACGGGCGCACAGCGCCTGGAGATTGCCTTCCAGGCGTATCAATTCGCACTGGATGTCGTGCGTCTGACCGAGCGGCAACGGCATCCTGAGCTATCGGAAGAAGAATTGGCCTGGCGGGTCACCCGCCGCATGCAAGGCGATCCAACCCTGGGACGATGAGCGTATGAAACCGGTGCAGGATTACGAGCTGAAAAAGTTTTTCGCTTACGTGACGCAGGTGCTTGACGACCTGGGCATCCCTTACATGGTTGTTGGGGGATTCGCGGCCATCTTTTATGGAGAGCCGCGTATGACTATCGACATCGATATCGTTGTCGATATGGAACGGAAGCATGTCGAACCGTTGGTCAAGGCATTCCCCACTCCCGATTTTTATATCAGCAAGGAGGGCGTGCTGGATTCTTTGCGACGACGTTATCCATTCAATATCATTCAGCCTGCCACCGGCGCAAAAGTCGATATGATGCCGCTTCCCCGAGACGTCTATTCACGCATCGCCTTTCGACGGCGGAAGCGACTGGTAATCGACGAATCTGGTCACAGCGTATTCGTTATCTCACCCGAGGACATGATTATTGCAAAATTATTGGCTTTCAAATCGACCAAATCGGATAAACATTTCCGAGACGCTCGGGGTGTATTGCAGATTCAGTGGGATTATCTGGATTTCGTCGTGTTGAGAAAGACCGCAAACGCGGAAGGTGTTGGGGAGTTGCTCAAAACGCTGGAGCAATCCATCCTGGACGATGGGAGTTCATAAATGTGAGGAAAATGATGCGCCGAATGATTATCGACACCGACACCGCCTCTGATGACGCGGTGGCCATCCTCATGGCCCTGCAAACGCCCGACGTCCACGTCGAGGCCATCACCGTCGTGGCGGGCAACGTGCCCCTGGAGCAGGGTGGAATCAACGCCCGCTACACCGTGGAAATCTGCGGCCAGGAGACGCCCGTCTACCTGGGCGCTGCCCGCCCCCTGGTGCGAGAGCCGGTGCACGCGCATTTCTTCCACGGCGAGGATGGCATGGGCAACATGCACTATCCGCCGCCCCAGCGCCCGATTGCGGGCCGAAACGCCGTGGCCGAGCTCATTCGCCGCTTTGGCGAGGCCCCGGGCGAGATCGAGCTGGTGACTTTGGGCCCGCTCACCAACATCGCCCTGGCCTTGCGGCTGGAGCCCAGGCTGGCGGGCTGGGTGAAGCATTGCACCATCATGGGCGGGGCCGCGAATACGGTGGGCAACATCACCCCCGCGGCCGAGTACAATCTGTGGTTCGATCCCGAAGCCGCCCAGATCGTCTTCCACTCGGGCATGAACATCACCATGGCGGGCTGGGAGCTGTGCCGGGGCGAAGCGAATCTGACCGAGGCGGAGATGGCGATGATTTACGGTTTTGGCACGCCCCGGGCCAAATTCGCCATGGATTGCAACAAATCAGCGCTGAAGGCCAGCCGCGAATGGCTGCACGACCCGGGCCTGGGATTGTGCGATCCCACCGCCATGGCTGTGGCACTGAATCCCGATGTGTGCGTGCGCAAGGGGCGCTACTTCGTGGACATCGCCACGCAGGAGGAGATGACCCGCGGCATGAGCGTGGTGGATGCGCTGGGCGTCACCAACCAGCCGCCCAACGCCGAAGTGTGTTGGGAGATCGATGCGGCGCTGTGGAAAGAGACGCTGTATCGGGCGTTGCGATAAAGGGGAAGGCGCGTCAGACGTTCAGGGATGGCAATCGCACAGCGACAGGGGAAAGAGGGGGTAAGAGACTGTAACCATCCTCGATTCGGTTGCCAAAGGCGGAATAATCTTTTATACTGGAGTTGGGTTCTGAGCAGCTATTCAATGCGTAGCATTGGCCCACACATCTCCATGCCGTCTCCGTTCCGTTATCAGCGACAGGAGGTTGCCCTTATGACTGAAGCGGAACAGGGCTGCGTACAGCCCGCGGCGGGCCCGATTCTCCCCCGCGCCCGCACCATCTAAAACGCCATCTGAGCAAACCACATCACAGGAGGTTGCTATGCTCGCACGCGTTGGAAAAGAAGCCCCCGATTTTGAGGCGTCAGCCTTTGTACCGGGAGAAGGCTTCAAGAACGTCAAACTCTCTGATTACAAGGGGCAATGGATCGTCCTTTGTTTCTACCCCGGCGACTTCACCTTTGTCTGACCGACCGAATTAGCAGCGGTCGCTGCCAAGTATGATGAACTGAAGGCCCTGGGCGTCGAAGTGCTGTCCATGAGCACGGATAGCCGCTTCGTACACAAAATCTGGCAAGAAGAAGAACTCTCCAAAATGATTGATGGGGGCGTGCCCTTCCCCATGCTTTCCGATAGCGGAGGCAAGGTTGGCGCAATCTACGGCGTTTATGACGAGGCTGCCGGCGTGGATATCCGCGGCAGATTCATCATCGATCCGAATTTCGTCATCCGCGCCATGGAAGTCCTGACGCCGGAAGTCGGACGCAACCCCAACGAGCTGTTGCGCCAGATCAAAGCCTTCCAGCATGTGATGGAAACCGGTGAGGTGACTCCCTCGGGCTGGGAGCCCGGTGACGCCACCCTCACGCCCGGCCCCGATCTGGTCGGAAAAGTCTGGACAGTCTGGAAACCATAACTGGCGCTATCGCACGGAGACGGCTTCGAAAGGCGGGCGGGTGCATCCCTTCCGCCTTTTACTTTACGCCGCAAGCGCCATCCTGGCTGACATGAAGATCATTTTCCCCGCCATCATCCTGGCGCTGTTCCTCGCTGCATGTGCGCCTCCCGACACGTCGCCAGACCCCGTCGCACCTGCGATCAGAACCAAACGCGCCACATTCACCGCCACGGCCACGTTTACCGCCACACCGAGTCCCACGCCAACCGCCACCGTTACGCCGAGTCCCACCCCCACCCCCACCGTCACGCCGACACCCTCTCCAAGAGCCACGCCAACGGCGACGATCTCGCCCGCTCCCACGCCTGACGCGGCAGACCGGGCGCATCGGGTATGGCGGCTCATCAACCAGGCGCGGGCGCAAAACGGGTTTCCGTCCCTGGTCTACAACGATGATCTTGCGCTGGCCGCGCAGCGCCACGCCGAGGACTGTGCGCAACGCGGCTATGGAAGCCACATCGGCTCCGATGGCGCGGATCTGCGCACGCGATTGCTGCGAGTCGGCTATCGCAGGCGATGGGCCACCGAATCATGGGCCTGGGCCCGCAGTCCGCAGCGGGCCGTGGCCATGTGGCTGGATGAAACCCCGCCCGACGATCCCCATCGCAGAATGCTCCTTTCTCCCAGACTGAAAGAGGTGGGCGTCGGCGTCGCTCCCGGCAATGGCGGCTACTATTTCATCGCTGATTTCGGGCGATAAAACCAACACATCGATGTTTTCGGAGGCGATTATGTCAAAAGAAATCACACAATCCCCAACAACTGAGGAATGGCGCGCACTGTACGAAGACGCCATTCGCATCAAATCGCTGGCGCCATGGGAGTGGATGACCGAGGACGAGATTTTCGGCGTCAAAGACCCCGAAACAGGCGAGACGGGCTATGTCAGCGTCATGGGCGCATTGGGAGAGCACCTGAGCGTCACGGTCTATCTGGGAGCACAGGCTCTTGACCAGTTCTGGCTCCTCGTAACCGACTCCTATACCGTGAACTTCCGGCCAGAGACAGTCCTCGAAATCCCCCAGCTTCAGCTTTCCTTCCAGAATCGCGATGAACTCACCAAGAAGGATCGAGACATTATCAAGTCATTGGGATTGAAGTTTCGCGGGCGGATGACCTGGCCCATGTTCCGCAGCATCTGGCCCGGTCATTTCCCCTGGCATCTGACCGGTTGGGAGGCGAGATTCCTTCATCACGTCCTGCAGCAAACGCTGGAGGTGACGCCGCGTCTAAAGGAAGACCCGGAAGCACTGCTCCCGGAGGATGAGGAAAACGGCCTCTATCTCGTGCGCACGCCCCGAAAGAAAGGCGACGCGCTTATCTGGGAAGACGCCTGGACGTCGGTTTCCACATTCACCCACACTGTCCCTCTGGTGATGGATATGAACCTCTTGCGCAGCGTGAAGCGGCTGCCCAAGAGCAAAGCCAGCATCGAGATGGACTTTTTCGCCCTTCCTTTCCAAATCCAGGAAAAACGGGGAGAGCGACCATTTTTGCCTTATATGCTCCTCTCGGTGGAACGAGAGCAGGGCATAATTCTGGATTCCGATCTCATGGTTGCCGACCCTGATCTGACAGCCATGAAAGGAAAAATCCCTCTAAAAATCGTCGAATTGTTCGCCCGGCTCAAGATGCGCCCCAGAGTCGTTTATGTTCGCGACGACTACATGGCCTCATACCTGGAGAAACTGGCGAATGAGTTGGGATTCAAGATACGCATCACGCCTACATTTCGATATCTGGATGGGGCCAGAAAAGCTTTGCTTGAGCACTTTTGACGTGAAGGCCATGAGCAGAGGCGCATCGGCGAAGAATGGCGGGCGTTTGGAAGAGCGCGCCGCCCGGGGCGTCATCCCGGTGATGGACACCGAAACTCCCATGGCATTGCCAAAGAGGTCGCCTGTCGAGATATTGTGGCGGGATGACAGCGTCGTGATCGTCAACAAGCCCGCGGGCCTGCTGGTGCACAACAGCAAGTGGGCCGGGCCCAAAGAAACGTCTCTGCGGCAGCTTGTGGCCCGCCAGATCGAACGGCAGATCTATCCCGTCCACCGGCTGGATCGCCCCACCAGCGGCGTGCTGCTGTACGCACTCACCCGTGAGGCGGCCCGATTGTGGCACGATCAGCTCTCACAGCCCGACACGCGCAAGACCTACATCGCTCTGGCCCGGGGCTGGCTGGCCGGGCCCATGACGGTGGATCATCCCCTGAAGGATGGCAACGCCCGCCGCCCGGCCCTGACGCACTTCCAACCGCTGGCCTATTGTGCGGCAGAGCGCGTCACCCTGGTGCAGGCGATGCCCCGCACGGGCCGCCAGCATCAGATTCGCCGCCACCTGGCCCGCACCGCCCATCAGATCATCGGCGACACCACCTACGGCAAAGGCCGCATCAACCGCCATTTTCGCGAAGTCTACGACCTGCACCGGTTGTTTTTGCACGCCGCCGCGTTGACCATCACGCATCCGGTCACGGGCCAGCGCCTGCATCTGCAAGCAGCCCCGCCGCCCGGACTTCAGCGGCTCCTGCATCAGTTGTTTCCCGATGAAACCGCCCGTCTTTCAGAGATGCAACTGCCTCATTATCCATGCACTTTGGTCATCGCCCGATAAACTTCCGATCAATTTTGGCTATCATCGTAACTAATGCGCCGCGCCGGATGTGCGATCCGGCGCACTTTTCCCGTTTAACCCGCCGGATTGCGAATCCGGCTGGGAGCAAGCGCTTGCAGCCAACTATCCAATGACTTACGCCTTTTTGCACTACCCCCCCCCATTCTATTTCTCCCGCGGGCGCTTGATCTCGAAACGGTCGAAGTCGCTGGCCACCACGGCGTTGGGGAAGATAGCTTTTGCCTCGGCCAGGATGTCCTCGCCGCTGTAACGCCGGGAGATGTGGGTGAGAATAAGCTGGCGCACGCCCGCGTTGCGGGCCAGCCGCGCGGCCTGGGCCGCGGTGAGATGCCCGTATTGCCGGGCAAGCTCCCTGTCTTGCTCCAGATAAGTGGCCTCCACCACCAGCGCATCCGCGTTGGCCACCATGCGGGCCAGCCCGCGAGTGCGAGCCAGATCGCCGATGAAGGCCAGCCGCGCGCCGCGTCGGGGCGGGCCCAGCACCTCGTCGGGATGAACGACGCGGCCATCGGCCAGGGTGATGGCCTGTCCATCCACCAAATGACGGCGCTCGGGCCCCGCGGGCACGCCCAGCGCCGCGGCCTTCTCGGCCAGAAAAGGACGCTTGGGCGTCTCGACGAACTGAAAGCCGAAGCAATCGGGCCCGCGATGCACCACCGAAAAAGCCTCCACCCGCAGATGCTCGGTCTCGAAGATGACGCCGGGCCCGATCTCGTTGAAGCGGATGCTATCGGGGACAGGATGGGGTGCGAACACCACATCCATCAGCCGCCGGATGCGATCCAGGGCGAAAGCGCCGCCGAAAATCTCCAGCGATTCCATCATCTCCCACCGAACCATGGTGGAGACCAACCCTGCCAGCCCCAGGATATGATCCAGATGCCCGTGGGTGATGAAGATTTTGTTCAGGCGCTTGAAACCCAGGCCCGAACGCAGCAACTGCCGCTGCGTCCCTTCGCCGCAATCCACCATGAACCGCTGATCGCGATGTTGCACGATGGCGCTGGAAAGTCCCCGCTGGATGGAGGGGGCGGATGCGCTGGTGCCCAGAAAAGTCAGCTCGATCATGCCGATTACTTCTCGATGTCGTACAGCGCCCAGGCCTTCTCGTCTCGCCACAGCCG
This sequence comes from Anaerolineae bacterium, assembly GCA_027036755.1. Lineage (GTDB taxonomy): Bacteria > Chloroflexota > Anaerolineae > J102 > J102 > M2005. The sequence continues at coordinate 4,977 of JALWDV010000236.1, read as the reverse complement.
CACGCTAATGGCTGTGAGATGGGGCGCGTACAGAGATTCGTCGATGGAATCGCCCAGCACCTGAGCGAAAGTCTCCAGCGTGGGAATCCGGCCCTTGAACGCGTCGGTCTCGTTCAGGTTTTTGTAGCGATAAAGCGCAACGATGTCATCGAGTTCCGCTTCCAGCTCATCCAGATTCAGCACCATGCCCTCGCTGTCCAGCTCCTCGGCCTCCAGCATGACTTCGAGCAGATAAACATGAGAGCGCAGCGGATGCTCGGCGTCGATTTGGGGCGCGGTGTGATGGTGTGCGATGAATTGTTTGCGAAAAGCCAGCGTAAACATGAGAAATCCTTGTGTTGAGATAGGAATGTGAATCAGATTGATGATGATAATGATCACACAGAGAGATTGGCGCTAGAAGACAACGCCCAGCCATTGTAACAGCATCACAAAGGCGGGGGCTAAAAAGATGGCGGGCAGAAAGTTGGCCGCGCGCAGACGTTTGATATCCAGCAGGATGAAGCCAATGCTGAGAAGCACAATGCCGCCGGTGGCCGTCATCTCGATGACTGCGGGGTTGTCGGCGGTGACGCCGCCCAGAGCGCCGCCGAAAAGCATGGCCAACAGAGCGATTCCGCCCTGGAACAGGAAGACGGTGATGGCGGAAAGAATCACGCCCGGGCCCAGGCTGGCCGCAAAGGCGATGGAGGCGAAGCCATCCAGCACCGATTTCAGCAACAGGAATTCGTAATTGTTGATCAATCCGTCATTGACCGCGCCGATGATGGTCAGCGGCCCCACGCAATAGACCAGGCTGGCGGTGACGAAGGCCCGCACCAGCCGTCCCTCGTCCTGCTCGCCCAGACGTTGGCCAAAGGTGCGCTCCATCCACTGGCCCAGCGCGTCCAGCCGTTCCTCTAGCTGCATCCACTCGCCGAGCATCGCGCCGATGACGATGGCGAACAGGGGGATGAGGATGTTTTGCGTGGTGATGGCGTTGCTGATGGCCACGATGATGGTGACCAGACCCAAGCCATGCAGCACGGTCTTTTGCGTGTTATCGCTGAGCCGGTGGCCGACGAAGATGCCGATAAGGCTGCCCAGGATGACGGTGGTGGTGTTGATGAGGGTGCCGGTGAGGCCGGGGATGAGGATGGGCATAGGAAGCTTCTATGAAAATGGAATGACGTTGGTTGCCGCAGGTTCGCAGAGCCAATGTTGGGCGAGTCTGCAACGGACGTGATGCGTAATGCGTGATGCGTGAGTGCGGATTATGCCGATCGAGAGCAATGATAGCAGATAAACGTAACTGCTAACGTATGCCAGTTGGTCGTCTTTTCCCACGCAAACCTGACAGGTTCTCGCAATCTTGTGGGGAAGATATTCAGTTTACATCCAGTAACGAAGCGTGCAAGGCTCTGAATCGTTGCCAAAGGAACCTGTCAGGTTAATTCAAGTGAAAACGACCTTTGCAGTTACGGACAAACATTATTTTCCCGCCCGCACCAGTTGCTGCACCTTGCGCTTGCGTTGCTCGGGCTGCTGACGCACCAGAGTCTCGCCCACCAGGATGGCGTCCACCCCCATGGATTTCAGTGTGGTCACGTCTTCCGCGCCGCGGATGCCGCTTTCGGACACCAGCAGCACATCGTCGGGGATGAGCGGGCGCAGACGGGCGGTGGCGTTCAGGTCCACCTCAAAGGTGTGCAGATCGCGGTTGTTGACGCCGATGATGCGAGGCGCTTCTTTCAAGGCCCGCGCCAGTTCGGCCTCATCATGCACCTCCACCAGCGCGGCCATGCCCAGTTCGCGGGCGTAGGCCAGAAGATCCCGGTAATCCGCATCGCCCAGCACAGCCATGATCAGCAAAATCGCGTCTGCGCCCGCTACGCGGGCCTCCAGCACCTGGTAGGGATGATAGATGAAGTCCTTGCGCAGCACCGGCAATTGGATATTCCGGCTGCGGAAGGCCTCCTTGATGGCGGTCAGATGCGCCAACCGCCCCTGAAAGAAACGGGAATCGGTGAGACAGGAGATGGCGGACGCGCCGCCATCGGCGTAGGTGAGGGCCAGGGTGACGGGATCGAAATCTTTGGCGATGAGTCCCTTGCTGGGCGAGGCCCGTTTGACCTCGGCGATGAGGCTGACGCCGGGTCGGGCCAGGGCCGCGGCGAAATCAAGGGCCGGAGGGGTGAAAGCCAGCAGGGCGCGCAAATCCGTTTCCGGCGTCTCCGTCATCCGGGCCGGAACCTCCTGCCGCTTCCAGGCCATGATCTCGGCCAGCAATTGACCTTTTTCCTTGATGCGTTGCAGTCGTTTTTTCATCGAAGTAAGAAGAAGGACAGATGTAGAATAGACGTCGCGGGCGACAGTTCGCCGATAAGAAATGAAAAACCCTGGTTACGTCATTCCGACGACCGCAGGGAGGTGGAATCTCCTCGGCTGCGGTTCTTTTGGATTTCAGGGAGTGAGATGCCGGGCGGATTGCGAATCAGCCCTGAGAGCTCTCTGCATCCCGCCGGATTCGCAATCCTGCGGGTCTGGTAAAGCCAATGCCCCCTGAAATCCTGTTGAGCCTCGGCTGCAAGGGGATTTCTCGGTCGCTGCGCTCCCTCGAAATGACGTAGGAGAGACGTAATACGTGATACGTGATGCGTAACGACCTCACGCATTACGCATTACGCATCACGCCCGTTGCAGACTCGCCCGACGTGGGCTTTGCGAACCTTCAGCAACCAGCGATCATTCTATCTTCATAGCAGACGTCATGAGCGGCTGCCCGCGACGTCGGTTTGAAACCGAACGGATGCAATATCCGTATCACAAATAGTTTCCCCCATTGTACTGACCCTTTCGCATGGTGGCAATAATCGTTGGATGATAATGTTCCGTTTACAAGACATTTGGCCAGGGCGTTTGCATTCGCTATCGATTATTGCTATGATATTCCGCGTCGCCGCATTTTTGTTGCGGAGAGAGCGCCTCACCCTCCCCCCTTTGAAGCATGTTCCAACATTCGCGAGGATGGGAATGTTCAAAAATTACTGGCGATGGTCTCTGATCATCCTGCTGATTGCGCTATCGGTGGCGATTCCCGCTTCGGCGCAAGGCAAAAGCGTTGTCTGGAATCGTTTCGATATCGATATCACCGTCAATCAGAACGGCGCGTTCGATGTCGTCGAAAAACAGGAAATCTACTTTAGCGGCGGCCCGTTCACTTACGGCTACCGGGATATCGACACGAAATACACCGAAGACATCACGGATATTCGCGTCGGAGACGCCAGCGGCGATTATCTGGAGAACAGGAGCGGGGAGCCGGGCACGTATTACGTCGAAGACCGGGGAGACAGCATCTATGTGAAGTGGTTCTTCGATAAAACAACCAACGCCGCTCGCACATTTTACATCCGCTACAAAGTCCACGGCGGCCTGAGATATTACGACGAGGGGGATCAGGTGTGGTGGAAGGCGGTTTACGCGGATCGTCCCGCCGAGGTGAAATCCAGCGTGGTCGTGGTCACAGTGCCCGCGCCCGCCGTCATCGAAAACATGGACACCTATTACACGATGGCGGATATGCAACTGCTGGATCAGCAGACGGCGAAATTCACCGCCAAAGAGGCCATCCCGCCGGGGCAACCTTTCGAGGTGCGGGTGCAGTTCACCCATGGCGTTGTGGCGGGGACGGCTCCGGCGTGGCAGGCTACCGCAGAAAAGAAAGAGACCGTTTCGCGCTGGCGCACGGTGTCCAACATCTTCTTCGGCCTGTTGGCGCTGATGCTCTTCATCCTTTCGCCGGTGGCGGTTTATCTGGTGTGGTATTTCTGGGGGCGAGATCCGCGCCCGCAGATCGTTCCCACCTATCTGCCCGAACCGCCCACCGATTTGCCCCCGGGCATGGCGGGAACCCTCATCGACGAAAAGGCGGACACGCGGGATGTGCTCGCGACCATCGTGGATCTGGCCCGCCGCGGCTATCTGCGCATGGAGGAGCTGGATGAAGATGATGACAGCGGCTACTCCTCTCGCGACTTCCTCTACACCAGTCTGAAAGCGCCCGATGAGTCTCTGCGCCCCTACGAGAGCTATCTGCTGGATAAACTTTTCGGCGGCGAAGCGGATCGCAAGCTGTCGGATATGAAAAACAGCTTTTATCGATACAACGAAAAGATCAAGAAGATGCTTTATGATGAGCTGACCGAGGAGGGCTATTTCGTCTCGAATCCCAAAATGGCCCGGGCCAAGTGGCTGATTGCAGGCATAGGCACGTTGATGCTGAACGGCATCTTCCTGTGTCTGGGCCTGCCGCTGCTTTCCTGGCTGACCGATGTGGCGCCCTTGCTGTCCTTTGGCCCGGGGCTGTTCGGCATCGGTCTGCTGGCCATCTCCTATTTCATGCCCAAGAAGACGCAGAAAGGCGCGGACGAGGCGGCCAAATGGAAGGCATTCAGGGCTTATCTCAAGGATATCGACCAATACACCGATCTCGAAAAGGCCACCGAGCTATTCGAACGCTATCTACCCTACGCCATCGCCTTTGGCCTGGATAAAAAATATCTCAGCCAATGGGAGAAAGTGCCCAACGTGCCGCCTCCCATGTGGTATGGCCCCTACTACGGCCCGCGGCCCTATTACGGCTCAAGTGCAAGCGGCGCCCGTCCGCCCGGCCACGCCAGCCCCGCGGCCCAAGGCGAATCAGGCGGCATGCCCTCTCTCAGCGACGCCAGCACAAGCATGAGCCGCGGGCTGTCGGGCATGAGCTCGGGCCTGGCTTCCATGCTCACCGTGGCTTCCAGCACCCTCACCAGCAGGCCCCAGTCCTCCAGCGGAGGAGGCGGCGGCTGGTCGGGCGGCGGCTGGAGCGGCGGCGGCAGCTTTGGCGGCGGTGGCGGCGGCGGTGGCGGCGGCGGTTTTGGCTAGCGCCTGCTATAAAATAGAAGGGTGCGTCCCAAATGAGTTGGAAAGTTAAAATAATCCATTCATTAACGGGGC
>JALWDV010000235.1 GCA_027036755.1 Anaerolineae bacterium | reverse complement strand
TCATGGTGTCGGGCGGTTTCGATCTGGTGGTGGAAGTCATCTGCCGCGATCGAGAGCATTTCACCCGGTTCATCAACCACAAGCTGCGCAAGATCCCGGGCGTGGCCCAAACCCAGAGTTTTTTCATTCTGAAGACCATCAAAATGGCCTACGGAGCTGATCCTTATTTCCTGCCAGCGGAGGAAACTGTATGAGCGAAACTTTTGCTGTCGAACTGCAAGATGTGGTCAAGCGGTTCGGAGACGTCACCGCAGTGAATCACGTGTCGCTGCAAATCAAGGAAGGCGAGTTCTTTTCCCTGTTGGGGCCCAGCGGCTGCGGCAAAACCACCAGCCTGCGCATGATCGCAGGTTTCGAGATGCCCACAGACGGCGCTATTTACATCTACGGCGAACGTCAGGGCTATCGCCCGCCCAATAAGCGTCCGGTGAACACCGTCTTCCAGAATTACGCCCTCTTCCCGCACATGACCGTGGCTGAAAATATCGCCTTCGGCATGCAGATGCAAAAAGTCCCCAAGGATGAGATTAAACGTCGGGTGGATGAGGCCCTGGCCATGGTGCGGCTCTCCAACATGGCCAATCGCAAGCCCAAGCAGCTTTCGGGCGGCCAGCAGCAGCGCATTGCCCTGGCCCGGGCATTGGTGAATCGCCCCAAGGTGCTGCTGCTGGATGAGCCGTTGGGCGCTCTGGACCTGAAGCTGCGCAAAGCCATGCAGATCGAGCTGAAAGCCTTGCAGGAGGAAGTGGGCATCACCTTCATCTACGTGACCCACGACCAGGAGGAAGCCCTGACCATGTCGGATCGCATCGCTGTGATGAACAACGGCATCGTGCATCAGGTGGGCGATCCTGAGACAATTTATGAACACCCCGCAGATCGATTCGTGGCCGACTTCATCGGCGAGACCAATTTCATCCCGGTCAAGGTGCTCAGCCTCTCCCCCACCATCGAGGTGGAGCTGGGCTCGGGAGAAAAAGTCACCGCCGGCTGGGCCGAGGAGGGGCTTGCAGTGGGCGACCGGGCCGTGCTTTCCATCCGACCGGAGAAGATGGATTTGCTGGAGCTCCACGAAGCTGCGAAGCTGAAATCGAACGATGTGGCCCGCGTCCGGGGCAAAGTCGCCCATCTCGTCTACGTGGGCACCGACACCCGCCACTCCGTCACCCTGGGCGATGGCACCGAAGTGGTGGTGCGGCTGCAGAACATACACATCGACGAGGAGCCTTGGGAGATCGGCGAAGAAACCATCGTCACCTGGAACGCCGCACACGCCCGCGTCCTCAAGGAGTAAGCCATGGAACGATTACGTCGTCATCCCGAATTGCAGGCATGGTTGATCCTGGCGATCCCGGTCATCTTCCTGCTGATCTTCTTCATGGCCCCTTTGCTCATCGTCTTCGTTTACAGCTTTCTGGAACGAGGCAAATACGGCGGCGTGGAGTGGGTCTTCACCCTGGATAACATCCGCCGGGTGTTCGATCCCCTTTATTTCAAGACCTTCCTCCGCTCCTTCTACATCGCCATCGTCACCACCCTCATCACTCTGGGATTAGGCTACCCTCTGGCCTATTTCATCGCCAAAAGCCCGCCCAGCCGCCGCAATGCGCTGGTCTTCGCCCTGATGATTCCCTTCTGGACCAACTTCCTCATCCGCACCTACGCCTGGGTGATGCTGTTGCGCACCCACACGGGGCTCATCAACGTCACCCTGATGAATTGGGGGCTCATCGATAAACCGTTGCCTCTCTACGGTAATGATTTCGCCATCATTTTGGGGCTGGTGTATGGCTGGCTGCCGGTGATGGTGTTGCCCATCTACGCGGCCCTGGAGCGATTGGACGAAAGCCTGTTGGAGGCGGCCCGCGACCTGTATGCCTCCAGCAGCAAGGCTTTCTGGCGCGTGACCTGGCCCCTTTCGATTCCGGGCGTGGTTGCTGGCTCCATGCTGGTTTTTATCCCCTCCCTGGGCGCTTTCGTCACCCCCGCCATCCTGGGCGGCGGTAAATCGATTATGATTGGCAATATCATCAGCAATCAGTTTTTGGGTGCGCATGACTGGCCCTTTGGCTCGGCCCTTTCGATGGTGATGATGATCGCCATGCTCATCGCCACCCTCATTTACTTCCGCTGGACCAAAAAATCGGAGCTTGTGACATGAGCGTCAAGACAGAACAACTGCAATCCGATCACGACACCTGGGAACGCGTCAAGTCGAAATTTGGCGGATGGAGCCTGAGCGCGTATGGCATTCTGGCTTTCGCCTTCCTCTATTTGCCTATCGTCATTCTGGTCATCTTCTCCTTCAACGACTCTCGCTCGGTGAGCAAGTGGGCGGGATTCACCACCGAGTGGTATGGCAAGATGCTGCAGGATGGTCAGATTCTGCTCTCCATCTGGAACAGCCTCTTTCTCGCCATCGTCTCCACCATCATCGCCACCATCCTGGGCACGCTGGTGGCGCTGGGGCTGGAGCGCTATCGCTTTCGGGGGAAGACCGCGGTGGATTCCATGTTCTATCTGCCGGTCATCATTCCCGACATTGCCATGGCCATCATGCTGTTGCTATTCTTCAACATGTCGGGCATCGGCTTTACGCCCTGGAAGGTGAATTTCTTCGGGGCCCGGCTGGCGGTGCCCTATTCGGTCATCATCGGGCATGTAGCTTTCAACACCTCCTTCGTCGCCATCGTGGTGCGGGCCCGGCTGGCGCAGATGGATCGCACCCTGGAGGAGGCGGCTCAGGACCTGTACGCCAACGCCTGGCAGACCTTCCGTCGCGTCACCCTGCCCATGCTGATGCCGGGCATCGTAGGCGGGGCGCTGCTGGCCTTCACTCTCTCGCTGGATGACTTCGTTATCACCTTCTTCACCAGCGGCGCGGGCTTCAACACCCTGCCGGTGCGGGTTTTTGGCATGATCAAGAAGGGCGTCACCCCCAAGATCAACGCTGTCTCCACCTTGATGCTCGCCGTTTCCCTTTCTCTTGTCGTCATCTCCATTCTGCTCAGCCGCCGCAGCGGCGACGGCGATTCTGTGCAGATGGGGTTCTAACTGACACTGACAACGCCCTCTCCATTCACCCTTACTCAATCCAAAAGGAGGATTTCATGCAACGCAAACACCTTCTCTCTCTGATTGTCATCTTGCTCATTGCTGTGATGGCGTTGGCTGCTTGTGGCGGCGGACAGGCGACAGAAGCGCCCAAGCAAGAGAAACCAGCGGCCACCGAAGCGCCAAAAGCCACTGAAGCGCCGAAAGAAGAACCCAAGCCCACCGAAGCCCCCAAGGAGGAAGGCGTCAAGCCTGCAGACGAGATCGTCGTCTACAACTGGTCCGATTACGTCGCTCCTGAGATGTACGACATGTTTACTGAACAGACGGGCATCAAAATCAGCGAAGACAACTTCTCCAGCAACGAGGATCTGCTGGCCAAACTGCAGGGCGGAGCCACGGGTTACTCGGTTATCGTGCCTTCGGATTACACCGTGTACATCATGATCGAAGAAGGCATGTTGGAGGAGCTGAATCACGACAACATTCCCAACCTGAAGAACCTGGACCCCGAATTCACCAAGCTCTACTACGATCCCGGCAACAAGTATTGCGTGCCTTATCTGTGGGGCACCACGGGCGTTGGCTATAACACCGAGTTGCTCGAAAATCCGCCCAAGAGCTGGGAGCAAATTTTCAAAGCCAAGGAGAGCGATCCCTGGTATGGGCGTATGACGCTGCTGGATGACGTGCGCGAGGTTTTCTCCGCTGCGCTCATTCAGTTGGGTTATGACAACAACACCAAGGACGAGGCTCAGTTACAAGAAGCCAAGCAACTTTTGATCGACGCCAAGAAGGGCCTTGCCGGCTATGACACGGACAACTACGAAGATCTGGTTGGCGCTGGCGAGAATCTGCTGGCTCACGGCTGGAACGGCGACTTCTTGCAGGCTGCGGATGAGTATGGAAACATCGATTACTACATCCCCGAAGAAGGCGGCACCATCTGGATCGACAACATGTGCATTCCCAAAGGCGTATCGCCCGAAGAGAAACGAGCCGCGGAAATGTACATCAACTTTGTGCTGGATCCCAAGGTTGGCGACATGCTGGGCGAATACAACTACTATGCCACGCCCAACAAGGCCTCTCTCGAGATTGCAGACCCCGAATACAAGTCGAATCCGCTGGTCTTCCCGCCCGAAGAAATTCGCGCCAAGCTGCACTTCATCAAACCGCTGGGCGAATTCGAAAGCGTGTATCAGCGCATGTGGGATGAGGTCAAGTCGGCCCAATAATCACACCGTAACAACCAGCCTGGCCGGAGGGCGCGTCTCTCCGGCCATTTCTTTGTCATTCGGTAACTACTAAGGTAGGCCTGCTGATCCAACGTTCAAGACAGCGTTCGTCAGTTTTGCAGCCTTGGCCGCAAGACTTGGCCCCCACCCCAGCCC
>JALWDV010000234.1 GCA_027036755.1 Anaerolineae bacterium | reverse complement strand
GGACTGTTCCGTAAATAGGCTCTCCCACGTCATTTCGAGGGAGCGCAGCGACCGAGAAATCCCCATGCTAACGAGGAGATTTCTCCTCCCTGGGGTCGTCGAAATGACGTAACAAGGGAGTTTCATCCGTATCGGTGCGGGTGCGCCCGCCGTCGGACTGTTATGCAATCGTCTCGATGGTTTCGCTCAGGTGGATGTCCCGTTTGGCGTACTCTTCCAAAAAGGCTTCGAACACGCCCGGCACGCGGCCCAGGAACTCGGGCGGGCTGACGCCCTTGCGCGAGAAACGTCCGTTGGCCACCTGTCGCACGGCGATGGTGGCGGTGTAGCCGGTGGTGCGGGCCATCGATGTCGTTTGGGTGGGATGATGATAGAAATCCAGGAGATCGTAGATGTAGCGCAGACGTTTTCCATCCTTTTCACCCTCCAGCGTCACCCGCATCACCGTAAACTCCTCCTCGCCCTCCTTCAGCCTCCACTGATCGAAGAGAAGGCGAGATGTGAGGCTGATGGGCCGCACCATCTTGCCATCCACAAGCACCGGCTCATCGCTGAGAAAACCGCTCTCGCGAAAGGCCCGCATCAGATTGGCGTGGCCCGGAAAACGCAGGGTCTTCTCCTTCATAAAAGGCGCATCCAGCGTTTTGATCAAACTGCGCAGACCGTCGGTGTTGAAGGCTTCCAGGGTGTCGACGCCCGGCAGATCCACCAGCTCGACGTCGGAAAGCGCGGGCCGCACCACCAGCCTGCCGTTTTCTACAAACCGGGCGGGACGGGTGTATTCTTCCAGCACGTCGGTGGGCGAAAAGACGACCTTGTATTCGTAGGGCCAGCGACGGATGCGGGGCAGACCGCCTACGTAACACAGATAGCTCTCCAGCCGATCCACCTGCGTTTCAACGTAACCGGCGATGATGTTGGAAAGCCCTGGCGCCACGCCGCAATCCACCATCGCGGTGACGTTCTTCTCCCGGGCCAGCTCATCCAGCTCGAAGGGGTCTTCGCCAAAGAAGGAGATGTCCACCACGTCCTTGCCCGCGCGGATGATCTGTTCCAATGTCCGATAGCCCATGAAGCCGGGCACCGCGCAGACCACCAGATCGGCGTCCGCGATGAGTTCGGGGATGGCCTCGGCCTGGCTGAGATCGGCCTGCACGCCGCGCACGGGCGCCTGGGCCTCCAGGCGGCTCAGGGCCTGCTGGTTGATGTCGATGACGGTGACCTGGAAATCGGCTTCCTGGGCCAGGTCTTTGACGATGGCGCTGCCCACCAGGCCCGCGCCTAAAACGGTCAGTTGCATGAATTTTCCTCCGGTGTTTGGGATTTGTGAGTGAATAGCAGGGTGACCTGACGCAAATCAGCAATTCCAAATTTAGAATCCGCAAGCGGCAAGGAGGCGATTTCACCCCTCCCGGCCTCCTTTTTGCCC
>JALWDV010000233.1 GCA_027036755.1 Anaerolineae bacterium | reverse complement strand
ATGATATGCATCTGTATGTTAATCTGTGCCTGCGTCTGTGTATGCATGTATGTGTGTGAGTGTGTGTGTGTGTGTGTGTGTATTTTAAATTCGCATTGTTAGATACAAAGTTAATATGGTACCTTGTTAACTTGCTATGAGACAAACACACACACTCACACACACACAAAGGTACGAAACAGAAGTTGTTTTGTCCTTTTTTTCCTGTTCTTCATCGATCATTCATAACAAAGTGACATTGTTCACCAACTGCATCCATCACAATAATTTCTATAATGAGCGCCCGTCTGTCGGTTATGTGTTGCCAAAGTACAACAAAGAGATATATTATACAGAATTGTTATACTGCATTCGGTAACTTTTGAATGAGGTTCTATAGGAATGCTTCAGTCAGATGTACCGTAGAGATTTGAACATAAAGCCGAGAAATAAAACGATACACATATATTACAACGGATGGCAAAGTATTTTATTTGCAATTACACCACCCACACTCTGTTAGGGAAGCTGAGAAATGTTATTGTTTTTCGGTCTCTTTTTGCACCTTGTTAAGGTATTTGAGCCAAGTGATCTACGAAGTTAATGAGGCCAAATATAAGACCGTGATCTGGAGTTAGAACTTTATAATTACTCGCACTACCAGTGAACATATTCTGTAAGTAACAAGCCCTTGTCTAACAGGTACAGTGTATAGACAATACCTCGTTGTTTCGAAGCGGCTTGTGTAAAATATTCGTTTATGTCGACGTATATCTGATGTCTATTGCTCATGGTTTGTTTGTTATAAGTGTTTGTTTATGTTACTCTCAGGTTTGGCACAACAGACTTGCAGTTTATAATAAATTATGGTCCAGCTTGAAAAAGATCAGTATGTCTGTGGGAGTTGATTTTGTAAAGAAAGATTGACAGTAACGTGGAACGTATACTTATAGTGATGGAAACACGAAGAAGGTGTTTAAGTTTGATAGTGTAAATATTTAGGAATGTTCCTTTTATATCTATGTTAGTGCCTAACGTTCGCTAAGTAGCTATGTAGGTAATGAACTGAAACAAAGGCTTACACACCGATTAGATCTAGTATATAATACGACCTGAACGTGCCAACGTAAGAAGGAATATTTCATAATCTATCCAGTGTATGGCTACTCTGTATAAATTTGAATCTGATGAGCGATATAAATTACCGCAGATCCAGGGAATGTAGAACACTGCCTTTCAGCTAGTGGGATAAGAGTCTAGGGGAAGGGTTAATAGGTGCATAGTAAACATGCGTCAAAGGTAAACATTATCCAGTGGTTTTAGTTTACTGCTTTGTTAGTCGGCTAATAGGCCTGCCTTTTGCTATTAAACTAGCAGAGTATCCTTTGCTTAGACAATCAGTTAGCATTGTTGTACCGAGAGAATATATATATATATATATATATATATTC
>JALWDV010000232.1 GCA_027036755.1 Anaerolineae bacterium | reverse complement strand
CGCTGTTTCTAGCCGGGGGACTTCATCCCCCGGCGCTGGCCGCGGGCGCGAAGCGCCCCGTTAATGAATGGATTATTTTAACTTTCCAACTCATTTGGGACGCACCCAATTGTAAAGATGCAGGAAGAACGATCTGAACCATGCCGAGAAACGGGTCGCGTCGCTTGTCTCGACGATCCATGATAAAATAGTGGCAACAATCCACGTCAATCTTCTCACGAGATCATGCCGGACGCCAACTTCTCACCCACGCCGCGAACCGCCGCTCACACCCTCGTGAAACCATACGGAGGCTGCAAATGAATGCCACAAATCATGCTTTTTGGCGCAAACTGCTCCTGCTGGGAGCCCTCACCGCGGGCGTTCTGCTCCTGCTCGGACGCGCCGCCAACGTTCTCGCCAGTCCACCGCCCGCCCTCCGCACGCCCGGCGACGCCGCAAGCGGCCCCATCATCAACGAATTCCTGGCGTCCAACGAATCCGGCTTGCAAGACGAAGATGGCGACGCGCCCGACTGGATCGAGCTCTACAATCCGGGCGATGACGCCATCGCCCTGACCGGTTGGGCCCTGACCGACGACGCGAACCATCCCGACAAATGGCGATTTCCGGCCCGCACCCTGCCTCCCCACGGCTATCTGGTGGTGTTCGCCTCGGGCAAAGACCGCAGGCCCGATGACGCGGGCGAGCTGCACACCAATTTCAAGCTCTCCGCGGGGGGCGAATATCTGGGGCTGTTCGCTCCCGATGATCTGACGCATCCAGCCGACGCCTTTCAGCCTGAATTTCCGCAGCAATACACCGACGTCTCTTACGGGCGTTATCAGAAAACCGATTACCGCTATTTCGCCCACCCCACGCCCGGCGCGGCCAACGACGAGAGCGCAGCTTACCAGGGCGTCACCCAGCCCGTGACCTTCAGCGTGCAGCGGGGCTTCTATCATGAGCCCTTCACCGTCACCCTCGCCTCAGAGACGCCCGCGGCCATCATCCGCTACACCACCACCGGCGACGCGCCCACCGAGCGCTCTGGCGAGGTTTACGCCGGGCCCATCCGCATCGACGGCACGACCGTCTTGCGGGCCCTGGCCTACCGCCCGGGCTTCTTGCCGGCCCCCAGCCGCACCAACACCTACATCTTTCCCGCACGCACAGCCCACCAGCCCGCCAACCCCGCAGGCTTTCCCTCCTTCTGGGGATTGTACAACGGTCAGCAGACGCCCGCGGATTACGAAATGGATCCCTCCATCGTCGATCATCCCGACTATCGCGACAACCTGTTGGATGATCTGCAATCGCTGCCCGCGCTTTCCATCGTCACCAGCCGGGCCGACATGTTCGGCGGCCAGCGGGGCATCTACGCCTATCCGCTGAAAAAAGGCCGAGATTGGGAGCGCCCCGCGTCCATCGAGCTGTTTGGGAAAAAAGACCCCGGCTTTCAGATCAACGCGGGCGTTCGCATTCATGGCGGCAACAGCCGACGCCCCGATCTCTCGGCCAAGCACTCCTTCCGGCTCTATTTCAGGGGCGATTACGGGCCCGATCATCTGGAACAGGCCATCTTTCCCGACACCGACGTGACCAGCTTCGAACGGCTGGTGGTGCGGGCCAATTTCACCGATAGCTGGATTTGGGGCGTAGACAACGCGTTGCTGCTGCGAGATCAATGGATGCGAGACACGGAGGAGGCCATGGGCAAGCTCAATGTCCACGGCATCTTCGTGAATCTGTACGTCGACGGACTGTACTGGGGCGTTTACAATCTCATCGAGCGGCTCGACGAGCATTACGCCGCCTCCCACCTGCCCCAATACAGCAGCTTCGACATCATCAAAGGGGATGGCGCGCTGGGCGCGGAAGTGAAGGAGGGGGACAAAATCGCCTGGGATGCGATGATGGCGCTGGCCGACGAGGGACTGGCGACGCCCGCGCAATACGAGGCCATCCAGCAGTATCTCGATATCCCCACCTTCATCGATTACATGATCATCAACCTCTACGCCGGACATCACTACGAATGGCCTCTGCAAAACTGGTACGCCCTGCGCCCGCGAACCGCGGATGGCCGGTTCCAGTTCATCAGTTGGGATTCAGAAGCCATCCTCCACGATCTCGATGAAAACGTTACGGATATCGCTTCTTACCACACGCCCGCCTGGCTCTACGACCGGTTGCGCGCCAATCCTGAATTTCGGCTGCAATTCGCAGACCGGGTGCATCAGCATCTTTCCCCCGGCGGCGCGCTCTACGTGAATCCCCAACAGCCAGACTGGGACCCGGAGCGCCCCGAAAACAACGCGCCCGCGGCCCGGCTCGCCCGCCGAGCGCAGCAGATCGACCGGGCCATCGTGGGCGAATCAACCCGCTGGGGCGACTGGAAAGGAAACAGGGTGTTCACCCGCAACGATCATTGGGCGCCCGAGGTGAATCGTCTGCTGCACGACTACTTCCCCCGGCGCTCCGCCATCGTCTTGCAGCAATTTCGAGATGCCGGTCTTTATCCCCAGGTGGAGGCGCCCATCTTCAACCGACCCGGCGGCCAGGTGGACGCGGGCTTCGCCCTGACCATGACCGCCCCATCGGGCGACATCTATTTCACCACCGATGGCTCGGACCCCCGCACGCCCCTGACGGGCGCGCCCGCGGCCTCGGCCCAGCGCTACGAAACGCCGGTGATCCTGCCCCAGGGCGAAACCGTCGTCAAAGCCCGGGCTCTGGCCGGGGATGCGTGGAGCGCCCTCACCCAGGCGGTTTTCACAGCCTCGCCCCGCTTCGACGCGCTCCACATCACCGAGATCATGTACCACCCTCTGGATGGCAGCGATTACGAATTCATCGAGCTGCACAACGCGGGCGATGCGCCCCTGGATCTGAGCGGCGTCGCGTTTGCGGATGGCGTCGATTTCACCTTTCCGGCGGGCGCGAGCCTGGCCGCAGATGGCTACGGCGTGCTGGTCAAGAACGCCGACGCGTTCGCCCAACGCTATCCCGGCGTCATCCCCCTGGGCGAATACGCGGGCAAACTCTCCAACAGCGGCGAACGGTTGCTCCTGCAAGACCCCGAGGGCGATATCATCGTCGATATGACCTACGACGACCGCGGTCTCTGGCCCGCGAAGGCCGACGGGCTGGGCTACTCCCTGGTCATCTTCGACGAATGGGGCGATCCTGACGATCCGGGCAATTGGCGGGCCAGCCATGACATCAACGGCTCGCCCGGCGCGGCCGATCCCCCGCCCCTGGTGGATGGCGTGATCATCAATGAAATCCTGGCCCATTCTGATCCACCCTACGAGGACGCCATCGAGCTCTACAATCCCCTGGATCAGGATTTCGACATCAGCGGCTGGTTCCTCAGCGATGATCCCGAGACCCCGAAGAAGTATCGCTTCCCCGAAAACACCATCATCGAGGCGGGCGACTATGTGGTGGCGTACGAATATCAATTCAATCCAACGCCCGGCTCGCCGCCCAGTTTCGCGCTCAGCTCTCATGGTGAGACGGTGCTCCTCTCGGCTGCGGACGCGGCGGGAACCCTCACCGGGTATTCGGACAGCGTGACCTTCGGAGCCACGCCCACCAACCTCTCCCTTGGGCGCTACGACACCAGCGCGGGCTTCGATTTCGCGCTGCTGCAAACCCCCACCTTTGGCGTAGCCAACCCCGCCAGCGTCGAGGCGTTTCGGACAGGCCAGGGCGCCGCCAACGCGGCCCCGATCATCGGGCCCGTGGTCATCAACGAGCTGATGTACCATCCCGCGGACGATGGCGATGAGTTCATCGAGCTCTACAACCTCTCAGACGCCCCTGCCCCCCTGTTCGATCCCGCCAGGCCCGAAAACGTCTGGGCCTTCACCGATGGCGTGGATTACGCCTTTCCTGCGGGGACGAGCATCCCGGCTCACGGCTATCTGCTGGTGGTGCGGATGGAGCCGGACGCCTTCCGCGCGAAGTACGGCATCCCGGACGACGTTCTCATCTTCGGGCCCTACGAAGGCAAACTCTCCAACAGCGGCGAACGCGTCGCGTTATCCCGGCCCGATTCGCCCGACGCCGGCTTCGTTCCCTACATCGACGTGGATGTCGTGGACTACGACGACGGCGCTCCCTGGCCCACTGCGCCCGATGGCGACGGCCCCTCGCTGGCGCGCCTCGCGCCGGGCCTGTATGGCAACGATCCCGCCAACTGGGGCGCCTCGGCCGCGGCGGGCGGCTCGCCCGGACGTCGCAACCTCAGCAACCCCCAGTTCTGGCCCCTGTTCCTGCCCTGAAAACGGGATGAGGCAGGATGCGGACGAACGCGGATGAAATGAAAAGGGTGTATCCCAGCAATTTCAAATGGGTGCGTCCTTTTTCGGTTGAAGCGTTTGCCACGTCCGCCCGGCGATGAAGTCGCCGGGCTACAAAACAGCGCCGGATAAATCCGGCTAGCCCCGCAGGGGCGCTGTTTCTA
>JALWDV010000231.1 GCA_027036755.1 Anaerolineae bacterium | reverse complement strand
AAGTCCCCCGGCTAGAAACAGCGCCCCTGCGGGGCTAGCCGGATTTATCCGGCGCTGTTTTGTAGCCCGGCGACTTCATCGCCGGGCGGACGTGGCAAACGCTTCCAACCGAAATTGGACACACCCAAAAGATTTTTATCCGTGTTTCCTCGTATCCGTGTCGAGCGAACAGGGCTACGTTAGCAGTTACGTCGCGTCATGCGTAAAACCCTTCGGTTTCGCTCAGGGCAGGCTGTCAAACGCCAGACGGCTGTAAGTCGAGCAGCCCTTCTGCCGCCCGCCAGACGCTATGGACTGAGATGTCTCGCACGCAGCCATGGGCGGGAAGATCGGGCCAATCGAATTTGCCGCAGGGCGCACAGTTCCAGGCGCTCATAATGGCCCGATGCCGAACGGAATCGCCCCAGGGTCCGAACAGGGTCGGATCGGAAGGGCCGTAGAGATGCACGGTGGGCGTTCCCACGGCCACGGCCAGGTGCAGCGGCCCGCTGTCGGACCCCAGGGCCAGATCCGCCCGGTGCAACAATGCGGCCAGCGTGGTGAATGAGGTCTTTCCGCCAAGCTCGATGACCGTTCCCGAGGACGCGACTGCCACGGCCCGGGTGAGATCGGTTTCATCCGGGCCGCCGGTGATCAGCACGCTCGCTCCTGCGGCCGCCAGTCTGCGGGCGATTTCACGCCATTTTTCGATCTCCCACAGCTTGATGGCCGCGCCCGAGCCCGGATGGATCGCAGCCAGCGGGTGCACGTCGGTCGCACCGAAGAGGTCGAACAGCAGTGCGTCGGCCTCGCCCAGATCGCGCGGCGAGAGCTGAAATCGGAGGGGGTGCTCGTTGGGAGCGGGACGCAGCGCGTCGTTTGTCAGCGCCGCAACCAGACGCAGATTGCTGGCGGCCGCGTGCTCCCGAGCCGCGGGCAAGGCCCGGGTGAGCCAGGGCGCGGTTTCGGGCGAATCGAAGCCCAGCCGCAGGGGAACGTTCGCGAAGCGGGCCAGCATCGCGCCCCACCAGTGATCGGGGCGGGCGATGAGCGCAACGTCGAAGCGCTCTCGCTTTAGCCTTGCGGCCCAGCGTAGCAGTAAGCCCCAGCGAGAAGCGACGCCCGCTCGTTGGCCCCGCTCGAAGCCGGGGAAGGGAATCTCGATGATGTCGTCGTAGGTGTCGGCCAGGCCGGGCAGCGCCGGTTTGGCCCACGGCCCCACCGCCAGGGTGATGTGGGCGCGGGGCAGGCGGGCCCGCAGCCAGCGCATGGCCGGGCCCAGAAACAACAGGTCGCCCAGATGATCCGGGCGGATGACCAGGATGCGGGCGTGGGGCAGGCGCTCGAGAGCGGCCGCGGCCCCGCCGCGGCCGCGCGTCAGCCGCGCCAGGCCGCGCGTCAGGCCCGCGCGCAGGCGGGTTTTGCCGCCGGGTCGGGCGTTGGGGGCGGGCG
>JALWDV010000230.1 GCA_027036755.1 Anaerolineae bacterium | reverse complement strand
CGAATTCCCAATTCCCAAATTCTAATTTCCTCATGCTTCCCACCATTCCTCAACTCCCGCCCAAAATCCCCGGCCTTAGCATCAGTGTAGGCTCATTTTTGCCGCGCATCCTTCTGCCCAGCGCCGAGGGCGTCGAATTGTCGCCCATCGATATGGTGGAGCCGGGCGCACTGGGCGTGTGCATCTACAATCCCGCGCCCGTCAACCCCATGCCCCTGCCGCCACCCGGCATGGATTATCCCGCGCGGCTGGCCATGCTGGACAAGCGCAAGGTGGATTTGTACATCATCAGCGGGCAGAGCCTGGAGAAGCTGGCGTCGTGGCGGACGTTGGCGGGCCTGGAGGAAATCTCCTTTCTCAGCGATGTCAATGGCGAATTTGCGGCGGAAGTGGGCATCCCTATCAAGCGGGTCGAGGGACAGAACTTCCGCACCCACGCCGCATTCGTCTTGCACGAGGATCGGGTGCTGGCCATCCTGCTGGAAACCGATCTGGCCCACAACTTCGAGAGCCTGCTGGCCGCACTGGATATGGCGGACAACAAGGAGCCGGGGACGTACGATCTGCCCGACAAACCGACGTACTGAAGCCCGGGGCCGTCAAACCAGCGTTCGAAACTTGCACAAGATGATCGCTGTTTTGCGCCCGGCTTTGTTTTTGACGCCCCATGACGCTGCCTCGATTAGTCGGACTGAAGACCTATGTCGGAGATCTGGTCGCGGCCCGTGAATTTTGGCTGCGGCATTTTCGGCTAACGCCCGCAGCGCAAGAGGAGGCGTTGCGCTATCTGCTGGGGGATGTGGCGTGGGAGCAGCTTCCGGGCGGGCGGTTTTGCGGGACGCGCGGGCCGCACGGGGCCCTGCCGGTGTTTGGCGTCGATGATTTCAGCCACGCCCGCGGCTACCTGTTGGCCCACGACATCCCCATCGTGTTCGAGGAGATGGTTCCGGGTCTGAATTTGCTCATCTTTCTGGACCCGGACAGCAACCCCTTCGAGCTGGCGCAGGAGACCGATCCGGGCGAGTGGAACATCGCCCAACGCAAGGCGCTGCGCGCCAAACGCCGCAAAGACGCGCCGCGGACGACGCCCGTGCATCTGCTCGGCGTCGCTGAGCTCACGCTCTACACCCACGACATCACAGCCAGCGTCAAATTCTGGCGAGATGTGGTGGGCCTGCCGGTGGGCCTTTCCTACTTCGCCCATGTGCATCTGGCCGCCGAAAACGTGGCGGTGGTGCTGCGCACGACCCGCTGGCGCTGCAAAGCGCCCGAACATCCTCATGGAACCCAGCCGGTTTTCGCCGTGGCCGATCTGGATGCACTGGCCGCGCGTCTGAAGCAGGCCGGTTTTCGGGCCGAAAGACGGAATTCGGGGCTGGCGGCGCGTGATCCGGCGGGGATAAGATGTCACTTCATTCCGGCTGAATGAGACGATGGGGAATTATGTGTTGACGCCGTTACCCTGCTCCTGCAACTCATGGTTCTATTCGATGAACTGGAATCGAATCTACGGAAATTTATGTCTGTGCGATTTGGCGCGAACCTTGTCGTTGGGGTATACTCTAGCGCGTTAAAGCAGGATCGCTCGAGCTATTTATCCAGGAACGTTTATGCGACGTCAGAATGCAACGAAGCATCCTGATTGGGTGCAAATTACAATCAAGCTTGTCATTCTCGTCGGTTTGGCTCTCATCGCGCCGCTTCTCCTGGGCGTCACCTTTGATATTCTTTCTGGCTCGGCCCCCCTGGGGACATTGTTCGGCATGTTCACAGGGATTTTCATCGCGACAATCATTGTCGTGCGCACTATCCAAAACCGCTATCTGACCATCGCTCCGGTTTCTGACGAAGGAAACGAAGAAAAAGGAGAATCATCGTAATGAGCAAACTGCTCCGACCGAAACCCCTTGCACTCATCATCGGCGGCATCGCCCTGCTGGTCATCTCCATTCTGTTTGTTCGTGTGCCATTGCCGACCATCCTTCTGCCTGGCGAAGCGATTCCAGGGCTTTCTATCGGCAATTTTCAGATTACCAATACTTTCGTCGCCACGATCCTTGCAGATATCATCGTGTTGGTATTGGCTTTTCTGGCCGTGCGCAAGATGGAGGATGTGCCCGAGAGCAAGCTGCAAAACATTTTCGAGTGGGTTTACGAGATTTTCGAGGGGATGCTGACCGACATCGGCGGTAAGGAAAAGGCGAAAGCCTGGGTGGGCGTTTTCCTCACTTTGTTGCTTTTCCTTCTGTTCGCCAACTGGATGGAGCTGGTGCCCGGCATCGATAGCATTGGCGTCATCGAACCTGTGGAAGTGGCTTATGCGGAGAAGGGCGTGACCGTTGGGTATGGGATCAAACACCTGGGGCCATTCATCACCCTGACCAATGATCAGGTGAAGTTGAGCGCCGAAGAGCGCGAGGCCATCAAAAAAGAAGCTGAAGAGGCCGAGGCCGCGGGCGAGAAATACCATCCCCACGAGCCCAAAGGCTATGTGTTGACGCCCTACGTGCGTGCAGCCACCACAGATCTGAACCTGACCATTGGTCTGGCGTTGCTGGTGGTTATCTGGAGTCATGTCATCGGCTTCCGCCGGTTGGGAGCCAAATACGCCCGTCGCTTCGCCTTGCCCGTCATCACCGGCATGAAGCCCATCGATCTCTTCGTAGGCATCCTGGAGTTCATCTCCGAGTTCGCCAAGGTCATCAGTCTCAGCTTCCGGTTGTTTGGCAACGTTTTCGCCGGTCAGGTGCTGCTGTTTGTCATGGCCTTCCTGATTTCCTTTCTGCTGCCTCTGCCCTTCTTCGGGCTGGAGCTTTTCGTGGGATTCATGCAGGCCTTCGTCTTCGCCATTCTCACCTTCATCTACTTCGAGCAGGCCACCCACAGCCATGCCGGAGATGAGCATCACTAAGACAAATGACAAATGATTGATGATTGAAGCGTTAATCATTCGTCGTTAACTTTTCGACTTTCGACTTTTGAAATCCATTCCCACCATCTCTTCTTCACGGAGGACTTAGTTCATCATGGTAGAAATTCTTTCTCCTGGTCTCGCAATCGGTCTGGGCGCGATTGGCCCTGGCATCGGCATCGGTCTTTTGGTCATGGGCGCTCTGCAGGCCATGGGCCGCAATCCCGAAGTTGCCGGCGAAATCCGCACCAACATGATTCTGGGTATTGTGTTCGCCGAATCCATCGCCATTTACGCTCTGGTTGTCGCTCTCCTGTTGCTGTTCGTGGGCGCGCCTGGCCTGCAGTAAGGTCAGAACTTGTCGTTGTCCCCGCCCTTACAGCTCAAGGAGGTTGATGTATGGCTGCATTAGGCCTGAATCTGAATTACCTGATATCGTATATCGTCAATTTCTTTCTCCTCTACCTTCTGCTGAAGAAGTTCGTCTTCCCTGCCATCTCCCAGATGCTGGAAGATCGTAAGAAGCGAATCGCCGAAGGTTTGACCGCCGCGGATGCAGCCCGGCGCGAGGCGGAAGAAGAGCGCAAGCGGCTGATGGCGCAGTTGGAAGCTGAACGGGCCGAGGCCCAGCAGCGCGTGGCCGCGGCCTCCGCCCATGCCGAGAAGGTCAAGGAAGAAATCCTGGCCGAGGCCCGGCGCGAAGCTGAGCAGATCCGCACCAACGCGGTGCTGGAAGCCGAAGCCGAAAAGCAGCGCATCCTGGCCGAAGCCCACAAGCAGATCGCTGAGCTGGCCATGCTGGCCGCGGAGCGCGTCGTGGGAGAAGGCCTGGATGAGCAAATCCAGCACAAGATTATCGAAGACTTCCTGTCTCAAGTGAGCCTGAACTGATCATGGAAAGAACGCCCGAAGCGTACACCCGAGGCATCCTGGCTGTGGCTCTGGAACCCTGGATGGAAGGGCTGAGCGCCGTCAATGAGGCTTATGCGACCAGGAAGGACCTTCGGGAGAAACTGGACGATCCTACGATCGAAGTAACCGCCAAATTATCGCTTCTGGATAGCGTCCTGCCCGACAAGGCGCCCGCAACCTTGCGGAATTTTCTGGGCGTGCTGCTCACCAATAACGACTTCGGCTTCATCGATGAAATCGTCCTGGCCCTGGGCCGGGTGATGAGCGAGGAGGCCGGAGGCCCGCAGAAGGCGGTCATCACCAGCGCGGTTGACCTGACGGCGGAAGAGAAAGCCGAGATCGAAAAGAAACTCATCGAGAGCTTCGGCGCCAATCTCGAATTCAGCTACCAGGTCGATCCCGAGATCCTGGGCGGGCTCGTCGTCCAGGTGGGGGATAAGCTCATCGATGGCAGCGTGCGCGGCCGCATGAACGCCCTGCGCCAGA
Organism: Anaerolineae bacterium; assembly: GCA_027036755.1. GTDB lineage: Bacteria > Chloroflexota > Anaerolineae > J102 > J102 > M2005. The sequence continues at coordinate 150 of JALWDV010000230.1, read as the reverse complement.
AAATCGGCGTCTGAACTGTTTGCAGACGTTTTTATCCGCGTCGGTTGGCGCAATCCAGTCAAAGAGGAAAGAACTTATGGCAGTCGGACTTGATGATTTCACCCGACAGTTAAAAGAACAAATTGAACAATTCGAAGCTCCGCCCAGCGT
>JALWDV010000229.1 GCA_027036755.1 Anaerolineae bacterium | reverse complement strand
GGGCAAAAAGGAGGCCGGAAGGGGGGAAAGCGACTCCATTCCGCTTGCGGATTCTAAATTTGAAATTGCTGAATGACGTAATGTGACATAGTCAAGTTACAATGGCTTCCACCGCCGGGCGTGTTGCCGACGACGGACGGGAAGAAATAGCGGTGCAAAAACTACGATTGACGCTGCGCGTCCACCACGGCCAGGGCCGTGATGTTGACGATGTCGCGGGTCTCGGCGCCGGTGGGGATGATGTGGATGGGCTTGCCCATGCCCACCAGGATGGGGCCGACTGCTTCGGCTCCTCCTAACTGGGCCATGAGCTTGTAGGCGGCGTTGGCTGCATCCAGATTGGGGAAGACCAGCACGTTCGCATCCTTGACTTCGCTAAAGGGGAAGTTCTCCTCCATGAGCTCGGGGGTGACCGCAACATCGGCCTCCATCTCGCCGTCGATGCTCAGATCCGGGCGGCGTTCTTTGACGATTTGAACGGCCTTTTGCACCTTTTCGCTCTGGGGATAACGGGCGCTGCCAAAGTTGGAGAAGGAGATCATGGCGATGCGGGGCCTGACGTTGAAGGTTTCGGCCACCTTGGCTGCATCGATGGCGATGTCGGCCAGTTCTTCGGCGGTGGGATCGACATTGACGGTGGTGTCGGAGAAGAAATACACTTTGTCTCGCACGATCATCAGATAAACGCCGCTGACGATGTTGACGTCATCCGAAGTGCCCACCACCTGCAAGGCGGGACGCAACACATCGGCGTAGCTGGCGGTGAGACCGCCCACAGCCGCGTCCGCGTCGCCCATTTGCACCATCATGGGAGCAAGATAGTTGGGGCGGCACACCATCTGGCGGGCGGCTGCCAGGGTCACGCCCTTGCGCTGCCGCAGTTCGAACAGCCTCTGAGCATATAGTTCGGACTTCTCGCACTTGCCCGGTTCGACAATGGTGGGTTTGAAGTCCAGTTTCAGATTTTCGATCTCTTTCTGGATGAGATCAACCTTGCCAATGAGGATGGGGTCGGCAATTCCTTCCTGCACCAGAGCGTAGGCCGCGCGAATCATCTTGGGATGTTCGCCCTGGGCCAGCACCACGCGCTTGGGATCATTCTTGGCCTGGCGGATGATGTGGCGCATGACCGTCATGCCCAGGCCCTGGCGGGCCCGCAACTGGTCGGGGTAGGCCTCGATGTCGATGTGCTTGCGGGCGACGCCCGTATCCATGGCGGCCTTGGCCACGGCGGGAGCCACCCAGGTCAGCACCCGCGGATCCAGCGGTTTGGGGATCAGATAATCTTTGCCAAAATGCAGATAATCCAGGCCATAAGCCTTGAGCACGCTGTCGGGGACGTCTTCGTGGGCCAACGCGGCCAGGGCCTTGGCCGCAGCCACCTTCATTTCCATATTCACGTTGGTGGCCCGCACATCCAGCGCGCCGCGGAAGATGAAGGGGAAGCCCAGCACGTTGTTGACCTGGTTGGGGTAATCGCTGCGGCCGGTGCCCATGATGACGTCAGGGCGGGCCTCATGCGCATCCTCCCAGGTGATCTCCGGATCGGGATTGGCCATGGCGAAGATGATGGGGTCCTTGGCCATGCTTTTGACCATCTCTTTTGTGACCACGTTGGCCACCGAGACGCCCATGAACACGTCTGCGCCTTCCAGTGCGTCGGCCAGGGTGCGCTTGTCCGTCTCGACGGCGAAGCGCGCCTTGTAGGGGTTCATGCCCGCCTCGCGGCCTTTGTAGATGACGCCGCGGCTATCGCACATGATGATGTTCTCGCGTTTCGCACCCAGGCCAATGTAAAACTCGCCGCAGGCGATGCCCGCCGCGCCCGCGCCGTTGATGACGATCTTGATATCCTCGATATTCTTGCCGTTGATCTCCAGCGCGTTCAAAAGCCCCGCACCCGAGATGATGGCCGTCCCATGCTGATCGTCATGGAAGATGGGGATGTCGGTGGTCTTCTCCAGGGTTTCCTCGATGTAGAAGCACTCTGGGGCCTTGATGTCCTCCAGATTGATGCCGCCGAAGGTCGGGGCGATGAGCTGGCCCACGCGAATGATCTCATCCGGGTCCTGGGTGTCCACCTCGATATCGAACACATCGACATCAGCGAAGCCTTTGAACAGCACGCCCTTGCCTTCCATCACCGGCTTGGCCGCCAGCGGGCCGCGATTGCCCAGGCCCAGAATGGCGGTGCCGTTGGAGAGCACAGCCACGAGATTGCCCTTGGCCGTGTAATCGAAGGCTTTGCTGGGGTCCTCCGCTATTTCCAACACGGGCACGGCCACGCCCGGCGTATAGGCCAATGAAAGATCGCGTTGGGTGTGAAGCGGTTTGGTGGGGGTCACCTCGATTTTGCCAGGTTTTCCCTGCGTGTGATACCTGATGGCATCTTCTTTGAGAGACATTGTTTACAACTCCTTTTGGGTTTTTGAAGTTATTCAATTTGTTGAATATCATCATCGAACACAAATGCAGCCAACATGGGTGCACTCATTCAAGTTTCGCGCAGTCCCCACCCGTTGACTATGACCTATATCACCTTGCCCCGGTTTTCAGCATGTCTGGCGGGCCAAAGCGGGCCAGTGATACAACTCAAACGCCGCGCCCAGTCGGCGATACACTTCCGGGCGCAGGCGTTCGCGGTATTTGCCCAACAGCGGCGCCCATTGGATGAGCCAGCGCCACAAGAAGGCCGCGTCGAGCTGGCGGGCGAAGGTCTCCGATTGCAGCAAGACGCCCCGATGCTGCAATTCGTGTAGATAATGCGCGGTCATCGTCTCTGCATCGATGGGCGGTTTGGCTTTGGGATAGCCCCAGGGATGCAAAAATGTGGCCCAATCCAGCGCGAGCGGACCCCAGCTTGCCAACTGCCAGTCATACCAGATGCGCTCGCGCCCGTCTCGGGTGATGGCGATGTTCTGGAATCCGGCGTCGCCGTGGAGCAAGGTCATGGGCCCGGCGTTGAGCGTCGTCAGCAGTGCGTCTGGATTTCGGGTCAGTTGCAACAGGCGTTCGACCCGTTCGGGCGTGAGGATGTCGTCGTAATCGTCCGCTGCGGCCAGCGCCTCCAGGCCCGCGCGACCATCGGCCAGCAGTCGGGGCGCATCTGCGAGGGTGGGGCGCAGCAACCACGCCCGGTCCCGGGCGACGTCGTCTTGATCCCCAAAAGCGACATGCAGCCGGGCGAGATCTGCGATGACCGCGCGCACGTCGGCTGCGTCCCAATGGGCGCGCCAGTGCGAAGCGGTTTTGGCGGGCGGCAGGGGCAGCATCCAGATATCGCCCGCAGGCGCATCGAGGGCCACGACTTTGGGCAGGGTGAGGGGCAGTCGTTCGGGCAGATTGGCGTAAGTCAGCGCTTCGCGCTGCGCCGCGCCCTGCATGAGCGCGCCCGCCACCACAGAGCCATGTTTGTACACCAGCATCAGACTGGCGGTCGCGCCCGCCCGCCGCAGGCTCAGCCGCCAGTATTCGAAGCGGCTGCCCGAGAGGCCGCCGGCAAAGGGCTGGCGCTGTATGGCGGTGATGCGGGCCTGGGGCGCGGCCAGATAGCGTCGCACGCCCCACAGCAGTGCGGGCGGGATTGTCGTCATGAGATTTTGGGCATGGCCGCCAGCAGCAGGTCGTAAAGTTCGTTCTGGCCCTCCAGCGGCACGCAGTTGATGTATTTCATCCTGTCCAGATCGATGAGGCCGTCTTCGTTTCGGGGGTGATAGCCGATGATCAACGCCTGGTTTTTGCGGCCTCCCATCTCCACCAGGGCCAGTTGTCCCTTATCGACGCGGTGGGATTTGCGCAGGGGCGTGTGATACACAAAGGTCTCGCCATCGAATTCAGCCCAGGCGAATGCGCCCAGAATCAGCCTGATGGCGATAAACCCTACGCCAACGAACATGATCAGCCAGATGATGCTCTGGCGTTTCCATGTCTCGCTGCCAAGCCAGATGGCGGCGACCAGAAAAAGCAGGGGGTAAATCCGAAAAATGGTTTTGGGGGCGTAATGACCCGGGGCGGGCGTTTCAGGCATGAGGTTTTTCGTAGGCGTAGCCGCGCTGGGGTTGTTCATAAAAACCCAGGCGGCGGAGGCGGGATTGAAAAAGTGAGTCCTCGTGGGGCGCGTCCACCAGCAGGCGGGAGACGCCGCGGGCGATGAGGTGGTTGCTTCCCCGCTCCAGCAGCCATTTCCCAACGCCCTGCCGCTGGAATTCCGGGAGCACCTGAAGGCGATAGAGCAGAGCCGCGCGGGGGCGCTGGCAATGGTCGGGCTGGGGCAGTTCCAAAAATCGGGCGAAGGCGATGGCGGCCTGGCCCGACCATGCTTGCAGCGCGAATTCCTCGGTTCCTGAATCCGACCAGGTTAGTTTCAGACCCGGAATCTGCGGCAGGTGTTCGGCGATGGGGCCGGAGAAACGCTGTTCATAAAACAGCCATCGTTTCGTCAGGCGATAGCCCGCCTGGCCCAGGGCGTCCATGAGGAGCCATTGGTCGTGAGAAAGCGCGCCCCGTCCAGAATTCAGGCGCGGGTAGCCCGCCTCCAGCGGAAAGGCCAGGATGTTCGCCAAATCGGATTTTGTGCGGAAATAGGCGTCCGCCGCGCACAGCAATATCCGGCTGGTCGCTTCGGGCGCGTCCGGGGCCAGGATGATCGAACGCAGCACGCCGCGGAGGGTTTCGGGATCGTCTCCCGGAAAGCGTCCAACCGTGCAGTGGGCGAAGCCTACCAGCTTGCCATCGCTGCGGGCGACAATCCAGCCTTTGGAATCGATGGCGAGAATGGCGCGCGGTTCGCCGCCATGTAGCAGGACGCGGTCTTTCAGCTCCTGCACAGAGAGCCCGCAGTCACCGCCCCGCTCCGCGAGGGCTTGCGTCCACAGCCTGGCCAGGGCGGGGACGTCGCCGGAACGTAAGACGGACGCCTCGATCATGAGCCTGTCATGAATCCCTGCCAGGCGGCGTAGAGCATGAAGCCGCCCGCGGCAAGCAGGAGCAAGGAGGTGAATTGCATGAGACGATGATAGCGATGCGGCGGCAGGTGGCGAACGCGGCCCAAAATCAGGGCCAAGACCACTTTGCTGCCGACCAGAAGGGCGTAGAATGTCGTGATGAACCCTATCGCGTGCCAGGGATTCTGGTTCCACGCCCGGACGACGAGGGGCGCGCCCACCGCGCCCCAAAACAGGTAGGGATGCGGGTTGAGAAAGTTGATCATCGCGCCGCGCAGCAAATCTTGCTGGATGGAAGCTGTTCCGGCGTTCTCGGGGGTGATGTCTGCTGCGTCTCGCCAGGCCTCGAAGGCCAGCCAGAGCACAAACGCCCCGCCCAGGGTCATCATGGCGTTCAAGTAGATTTCGGGCAGGCGCGAGATGATGAGCAGCGCCAGGATCACGATGGGGAAATCGGTGATGAGGGGGGCGATGGCGATGCGCAGACCACTGGCGACGCCGTACCGCAAGGTGCGCTGGATGACCAGGGCCAGTAGCGGGCCCGGGGCCAGGCCCGCGCTCAATCCCAGAGATAAACCGAGGAGGATGTAGCTCATCTCTGAATTTTACCATCGCGCTGAGCGTTCTCACAACCGAAATCTGTTGACAAAGCAATTCCGAATTTAGGCATGGTTCAAAAGAGATGTTTTGGAGCTTGACAAATTGGCTGTGGGAGAATGGATATTGGATACTGGATATTGTAGATATTGCCTCTGTTCCGGGGTGATTCGAATACCAAGTGTCTGAACATCAACTATCCTGCGGCGAAATACCTGGCAGAATGTGTCAAGTTCCCAATGGACGAAATGAACCATGCCCAAATCTGAAATTGCTGGGCTGAGAAAAGATTGCTTGACAATCTCCCGAAACTCGACTAGACTATCGATATCGCTGTCATCGACAAAATTATGATTTTCCTGAAAAAAGGCCACAAAGATACGAAGGAGCGAAGGAAAAAGATAAGGTTTGGAGAGGATTTTCTCCGTGAATCCCCTTATTTTTCTCTTTGTCCTCCGTGTCTCCGTATTGAGAAACCGCGGCATGGTTCAGACCGTCCTTCCTTCAGCTTTACAATTTCAATAGGGGCAACGCCTGGCAAAGCACGTCAAACGTAAAGCGTCAAACGTCAAAACGTGGCGAAACAGGCTCTTTTTGACGTTTGACGTATGACGTTTGACGGAGAAATTGTAAAGATGGTTTTGAATGAGAATGAACCATGCCAAGAAACCTTTTTGCAGTGCATCCAATTATGTTTCTGTCTCCAGGTTTGTTCCCCGAGGATAAAATCGCCGACTTCGGTCGTCGGTGGAATGTTCGCGAGCTGAGCCTTTTCGGCTCGGTCGTACGGAGCGACTTCGGGTCTAAAAGTGATATCGACATCCTCATCGATTTTGATGAAGATTCCCGCTGGGGACTTTTCGATCATATTCAGATGCAAAGAGAGCTTGAGGAGATATTTGGGCGAAAGGTCGATCTCATTAGTAAACGCGCTGTGATCAACAGCGGCAATCGAGTGATTCGCCAGGAGATACAACAAAACGCCCAGGTCATTTTCAGTAGCCGCGAAGAAGCTTATGAACCGAGATGAATCGACCGTAATTGATATTGCTCAAGCGGCCCAAGCCATTATCGTTTTCACCGGTGGCTTCTCTAGGGAGACGTTTCTTGATGATCTCAAGACGCGGTCGGCTGTGCTGTATCAACTGCTAGTGATCGGCGAGGGCGTGAAAAGGCTTTCTTCTGATCTCAAAAAACAATATCCCCGCATTCCCTGGCGAAACATCTCAGGGATGCGGGATCACCTTATCCACGCCTATGATTTGGTTGATTGGGATGAGGTGTGGGTGACGTCGCAAAGAGATGTTCCGGCGTTGTTGGATGAACTGTATGTCATTGCCGCGGACCATTCCTGGGAAATCTGAAAACGGTGACTGGCAGGCGACAAAACCCTTTGGGTAATGAGGAACCGCTGCTATCGGTGCTCATCATCGGCGGCACCGCGGCGTATGGCCTGGACTTGACGCCCTGGCGGCCCGCAGGCCCGGTCTTCTCTCTGCAGACGCCCTACGGCGAAAGTCCGCCCATCACCTTGCTGCAGCCTGATCCCGGTCAGCCGTCCGTGGCCTTCTGCTCGCGACATGGCAAGGATGTCTTGCAGCGCTCGGCCGCGTTTCTCAACCATCGGGCCATTGTGTGGACGGCGAAGATGTTGGGGGCGCGCACAATGTTCTCGTGGAACGGCGTCGGGGCCATCCATCCCTCGCTGGAAGTCGGCGATCTGGTCGCTCCCGCGGATATCCTCGACTTCACCCGCAGCCGGATAACGACCTTCGGTCATCCCGATCTCAAACCCGCATCCGGGCCCGCCTTTCATCCCGCGGCCCGCGCCGCCATCCAATCCCAAATCCCAAATCCGCAATCCCAAATCCCAAATCCTGTCTACGTTTGCACCGAAGGCCCGCGACTGGAGACCGAGGCCGAGATCGATCTGTACCGGCGGGCGGGCGCAGATGTGGTGGGCATGACGCTTTCGCCCGAGGCGTTTTTGGCGCAGGAAGTCGGGATCAGGTATGCTTCTCTGTGCTACGTGACCAACTACGCCACGGGCCGGGAGATGGGCCGTCCGCCCAAACGCCAGTTCGGCCCGGAGGTCGCCCGCACCTGTCTGCCCATCCTCCTCCGCGCCGCCTCCCTCATTGATCATTAGCAATCTGCCATTAGCTATTGACAATTCCCTATGCCTCACTTGCTGATTCTCGCCCAACCCGTCCCGCCCCGCTCTCTGGAGATGCTGGGTGATCTGACCGAAGATCGCGCGATCGATACGCCCTTTGGCCCGGTCGGCCCGCTGGCCCGCCGCCGGCAGCCCGATGCCGCAACCGGCGTCTGGATACTGCCCTATTTCGGGTCTCCCACCCGCACCGATCCCCGGGCGACCATCTGGGCCGCCAAATCGCTGGGCGTGCAGCGCATCCTCGCCATCGAAGGCATGGTGGGGCTGGCGCACGACCTGACCCGGGGCGACATCGTCCTGCCCGTGGATTACATCGACTGGACCAAACACCAGCCGACCACCTTCTTCGAGCAGAGTGGAGCCGGATACATCTCCCAGAAGCCCCCCTTCTGCCCCGACATCAGCGCTGCGATTCGGGAACATTTGCCCGCGGCCCGGCCCGTCATCTATCTGGGCGACGAGGGCCCGCGGCACGAAACTGCAGCCGAGGCCCGCATGTTCCGGCAATGGGGCGCCCACGCGCGGGGGCTCAATCTCGTGCCCGAGACTTATCTGGCCAAGGAGATGGAGCTGTGCTTTGCGGCCATCGGGCTGATTACGGCGCACGGCGCGGACCGAGAGCGGGCCTATGGCAAGGGGGAGGTGCGGCGGGCCACGCGTGAGGTGTTGCAAGCCCTGCCCGCCATCTTAGCGTCCCTACCTCATCCGCCTACATGCGGCTGCAACCACTTGCAGGACGGCGCCCGCCAGCGCGGCGTCCTGCCCGATGACTGGAGAGAGTGGAAATGAGTGTCCTGTCAGAACTGATTGACCTGGGTCAGGAACTGGTGGCCCGCGGGCTCGTGCTGGGCAGCGGCGGCAATCTCAGCTTCCGGGAAGATGATCGGATGTTCATCACCCGTTCGGGAGCGTTGCTGCACCAACTCACGCCCGATGACTTCCTGGCCGTGCCCCTTGATGAGCCTTACCGCAGGCCCGAAACCTCGCCCCGACCTTCCACCGAGACGCCCATGCACCAGGCCGCGTATCTGGCCCGCGCCGACGCCCGGGTCATCATCCATTGCCATCCGGTGAACGCCATCGCCTGGGCCATGTCGGGCGAGCCCCTGCCCGCGGTCACGCCCGATTTCACCCTCTACCTGGGCGCCGAAGTCCCCTCCTTGCCCTACGCCCTGCCCGGCAGCGACGCCCTGGCCGAATTCATGCGCCAGACCCTGCCCGGCTGCCCTGCGGCGTTGTTGGGGAATCACGGCGTGCTGGTCACGGGCGACACCGTGGCCCGGGCCCGGCTGCGCCTCCACCACATCGACGAAACCGCAGAAATCTGCCTCAAGGCCAAAGCCGCGGGCGCATTGCGGCCTCTGCAGCCAGATGAGATCGTCGAAGTGTTGGCGGTGTATGGCGGAGCCAAAAATTGACGATGGGCATTCCTGAAATCCACAGATGGTTCTATCTCGATGACAACTTCTTGTAGATAAAAATCGCCCCGACGACAATTAAAACAAGGATCGCTATGTTTTTGCGATCAATAGAAGCAAAAGTATTTCCATTATGCCCAAATTCATGTTCAACACCTGTTTTTGTGGAGCAAATTTGGATTGAAACGACGGGCCGCGGGCGCTGTTCACAGAACGACACCCGCCTGGATGCAGTAAAGGTTACTGGTTACAATTTGTCATACTCTGCTGGTTCAACATCTGGCGCTTTTGCCAGCACTTCCAGTAATTTTTCTCGACTACCACGGGCGGCTCTTTTCTCCAGGTAGTTCGCCGCCTCCAGCGATGCTATCTTCTCGGCGATTGCAATGATAACAAACTGATTCATGGATATGCCCTCCTCTTTGGCGATTTCTTTCAAATCGCCATACATCGACTTGGGGAGTCTCAGGCTTAACATACTCACTTTAATTCTCCTATCTCTTGCAAGAATTCTTTTGGCGTCACCACTTTCAATCCAAATTTTTCTGCGCCAGCAAAATCCTTCTGGTTGTAAGTTACAATGTGGCTGCATCTTGCAGCTATCGCTAATTCGAGCACTGATTCATCTCCCGCATCGCTAATCTGGGGACGCCAACGAAAGTAGATTTTATGGTGTTGGGATAAAGCGCACAAAGCATCAACCAAATCTGTCACATCTTCCTGCGTCAATCTCAATGTATTGCTTTGGCGAAGGAGTACGTCTTCATATTCAAGCGCCAACGCTACGGATAAATGGATTTCAAAACGTCCAGCGCCGATTAGAGACATCAGCTTTGCTGAAGCTCCTCTTCGAGAACGTTGAGCAGAGATAATAACGTTGGCGTCGATGACGATGCCCGGCGTTTCCATACTGATATTATAAACGATATTGAATACACTATCAACCCCGTTCCACGATGCCGTTTATTGTTGATTCTTTCTTCTCGATCTCAATGAATCTCTAGGACTCTCTACAAATTTCCACGAATCTCCCAGCCTCTATCTTTTTACGTAGCGCCCGAGACAGGCTATAATCCCCTCATGTCTGCACACTCCCCCCTGCCCCCGCCCGAGGAAAAACCGATCTTCGTCCGCAACATGTTCGCGGACGCGGCCCGGCGCTACGACCGCATGAACCGCCTGATGACCCTGGGGCAGGATCAGCGCTGGCGGCGGCTGGTGGTGCAGGCGTGCCACCTCTCGCCCGGGGGCAGCCTGCTGGATGTGGCCACGGGCACGGCCGACATCGCCCTGGAGGCCCTCAAGCAGCATCCCGACGCCCGCGTCATCGGCACGGACTTTACTCACGAGATGATGCGCATCGGTCAGGCCAAAGACCCGGACGGGCGCATCCCCTTCGTCGAGGCCGACGCCCTGCGCCTGCCCTTTCCCGATAACAGCTTCGATGCGGCCTGCTCCGGCTTCCTGATGCGCAACGTCACCGATGTAGCGGCCGCGTTTGCAGAGCAGCGGCGGGTGGTGAAGCCGGGCGGGCGCGTCGTCTGTTTGGAGATCACCCGGCCCGCCACGCCCGTCTGGCGCGATATCTTTCACATCTACTTCTTCAAGCTGGTGCCCCGCATCTCCGCCTTTTTCAGCAGCAATAAAGACGCCTACGACTATCTGCCCCACTCCACCCTCGCCTTTCCCCGGCCGCCTCAATTGGCCGAGATCATGCAGGCGGCGGGCCTGAAGAACGTCACCTGGCGCACGATGATGCTGGGAACCATGGCCCTGCACGTGGGCGAGGTGTAAGAATTGGGCATGGTTCAACGCCTCCATCCGACATCTTTACAATTTCAGGCGGCCAACGCCTGGCAAGACGCATTACGCGTAATGCGTCAAACAAAAGTCCAAAGAGACGCCAAGGCCATTTTATGACTATTATTCAGGAATTGAAAGACGCCCATGTCGTCATCGTCGGCATGGGGCTCATGGGCGCTTCGCTGGGATACGACCTGCGCGGACACTGCCGTCGGGTGACGGGCGTGGTGCGTAGGCCCGAGGCCGTCGCAGAGACGGAGGCCAGCGGATGTGTGGATGATGCGACGCTGGATGCAGCCGCCGCGGCGGCCATGGCGGACATCGTCGTACTGGCCACCCCTGTGCGCACCATCTTGCGGCAGATCGCTGAACTGGGCCCGCTGATGAAGCCGGGCGCAGTGTTGCTGGATATGGGCAGCACCAAAACCGAGATATGTCAGGCCATGGCCGTGCTGCCGGCGGGCGTGCAGCCGGTGGGAGGACATCCCATGTGCGGCAAAGAGGTGGCGGGGCTGCGCGCGGCCGAACCGGGCCTGTACCGAGATTGCATTTTCGTTCTCTGCCCTCTGCAGCGAACATCCCCCGCTGCGTTGGCGCTGGCTCGACAGATGGTGGATTTCATCCACGCCCGGGCCTTGCAATTGGAGCCCGCCCGCCATGATCGGCTGGTGGCGGCCATCAGTCATCTTCCCTACCTCAACGCCGCGGCGTTGGTGTGGCATGTCATGGCGGTGGCGGAGAATGATCCCGTAGTCTGGGATGTGGCCGCCAGCGGCTTTCGCGATAGTTCTCGCGTCGCCGCTTCGGATGTGCGGATGCTGCTGGATATTTTGCTGACCAACCGGGAGGCCGTTTTGGACGCCGTCGATGACTTCCTGGGGCGTCTCACCGAATTGCGAGACATCCTCGCACGCGAGGATGAGGAAGATCTGAGCGAGCGTCTTCTCTCTGTCGCTCAGGCGCGGCGGGATTGGGGGAAAAGGCGCAGACGTAGTATCAATTTAGACTAATGGGCATGGTTCAGATCGTCCTTCCATCAGCTTTACAATTTCAATAGGGTCAACGCCTGGCAAAGCACGTCAAACGTAAAGCGTCAAACGTAAAGCGTCAAACGTCAAAACGTGGCGAAACAGGCTCTTTTTGACGTTTGACGTATGACGTTTGACGTATGACGTTTGACGGAGAAATTGTAAAGATGGTTTTGAATGAGAATGAACCATGCCGACTAATGTAGAAAAACACGTAAGCTCTGACTGGTTGGCTGATAAATCTGGTTGGCGTCAAAGTCACAGCCAGCGCGGGGGCGCGGAGTGAACATATACTCCAATAGCTGTAACTACTAACGTAGCAAGGCTAAAAACCACGAAGACACGACGACACGAAGGCACGAAGGGAGAGAAATAGGATTTTCTTCGTTTCTTTGTTCCTTCGAGCCTTCGTGGCAATGCATTTTCAAGGTCGAATCAGGTTACCTGAGCAGTTACCAATAGATTGTAAAGGAGAGCTCAGGAGGCGGGCGAGACGGGCGTTATCGTGGATTTTCGCTCCCCCGGCCGGATGAAAAGAAACGAAAATCTGATAAGCGGTCTGGGACACCGAGCCAGATTTGCATATCCGTGCAGATTGTTTTTATACTCCCTCAAAACATCAATACCATTGCAGCTTTCTGGGAGAAGTCCGGTGCAAATCCGGCGCTGTCCCGCAACTGTGAGAACCCTTCGGTTCAAGCCAGGTCGCCCGAAGCTGCATCGACAGCACGTCTGCGCGGACAGGCGTTTGTCGGCAAAAACATCTGCCCGACATCGCCCCTGTTCATTCGACAGGGGCTTTTTCATTTCATCAATGCACCACAAAGGAGAATCCACAATGACGCTACAAGACCTCATCTCCGCCATTCCGCCCCTCGACGAAGCGGCTATGGCCGCGGCCCGCGAACGCCAGGACCAGCTCACCAAACCCCAGGGCAGCCTGGGGCGGCTGGAAGAACTCTCCATTCGCATTGCCGGCATCACCGCTCAACCCCGCCCCGCGCTGCGCCACAAAGTCATCACCGTGATGGCGGGCGACCACGGCGTCGTAGCCGAGGGCGTCAGCGCCTTTCCCCAGGAAGTCACCCCGCAGATGGTGTTCAATTTCCTGAATGGCGGCGCGGCCATCAATGTGCTGGCCCGGCACGCAGGCGCCCGGGTCGTGGTGGTCGATATGGGCGTGGCCGCGGAGCTACCGCCGCATCCGGGCCTCGTCGATAAAAAGATCGCGTTGGGCACAGCCAACATGGCCCAGGGCCCGGCCATGACCCGGGAACAGGCCGAGCAGGCGTTGCTGGCCGGGGCCGATGTGGTTCGGGCCGAGCTGGAAAAGGGGTTGGATATCCTGGGCACGGGCGATATGGGCATCGGCAACACCACGCCCTCGGCCGCCATCGCCGCCGCCATCACTGGCCGCGATCCCGCGGACATCGTGGGACGGGGCACGGGCCTGGATGACGCGGGCGTGCAGCACAAGATAGAGGTGGTGCGCCGCGCCCTGGCCGTCAACCAACCCAATCCCGAAGATGCGTTGGATGTGCTGGGCAAGGTGGGGGGATTCGAGATCGCGGGCCTGGCCGGAGGCATCCTGGCCGCCGCGGCCAACCGCGTGCCCGTGATGGTGGATGGCTTCATCTCCACCGCCGCGGCCATGATCGCAGTGGGTCTGGCCCCCGCCGCGCGGCCCTATCTCTTCTCTGCTCACCACTCCCAGGAGCAGGGCCACGGCATCATGCTGGATTGGCTGGGACTCGATCCGCTGCTGGATTTGAATCTGCGTCTGGGCGAGGGCTCGGGCGCGGCCCTGGGCATCTCGTTGGCCGAAGCCGCCTGCAAGGTGCTGGACGAGATGGCCACCTTCGCCGAAGCCGCCGTTGCCGGGAAAAAATAAACGGAATAGAACGCAGATGACGCAGAAAAAGCTGATCTACGCAGATAAAATCAGTAACTGCTAACGTATGCCAGTTGGTTGTCTTTTTCCACTCAAACCTGACAGGTTCTCGTAATCTTGGCGGTAAGATGTGCGCTTTTCAGCCAGCAACGAAGCGTGCAAGGCTCTGAATCGCTGCCA
>JALWDV010000228.1:1149-1434 GCA_027036755.1 Anaerolineae bacterium | reverse complement strand
CTACGGATTTATCAAGCTTGTCCGTCATCAAATACACCTCTCCCAATCCCGACAATGCCTCTACATCCGTTTTGTCATTTTGATAGATTTTTGAGAACAAATTTTCTGCTTTTTTATAGTCTTCCGTTTTCAGATACAAGCGTGCCAATGCCAATCGTGCATCGTAATCATCCGGTTGCGCCTTCAATATTTTGGCATAATAACCGATTGCCGTATCATAATCGCCATTTTCTTTGGCTTCATAACCTTTTTGTCGCCACTGCTCCGTATCTTGTGCTTTGACAA
>JALWDV010000228.1:0-1139 GCA_027036755.1 Anaerolineae bacterium | reverse complement strand
ATCTAAATCATATCCCTTTCCGTTCAAATTTTCGCCAATCGTGTTTCTTTTTCATAAAATTTTTCAAGCCGTCCAATTGTGCTACAATTTTAAAAAACGAATAACTGAATTCGGACAAAATACCCGTAATCAACAGCCACAACCAGTCTTTAAAACTTTTATACCGCAAGGCATTCCGGGTGGTTTCCGTATGTTTTTCACTCCAATATTCCAACAGCAACGTGATACTACTCATAATAATGGCGGTAGTCAACAAGATGCCGGCGAGCAACAAAAATACCCATTTTGCATTAAACACCCCGTAATATCCCGCTACAACAATGAAAATCAAGGACAAAACTTTCATTATAGGCGATAACAATTCAAAAAAGAAATAATACGGCAATGCCAACATACCCGTTACGCCGTAAGACGGTTCAAAAATGGCTTTGCGGTAAATACTCAATGTTTCCGCCAATCCTTGATGCCAACGCGAACGTTGCCGGAACAAAAAGCTTGCGTTGTCAGGCACTTCCGTCCACAAAACCGCTTCGGGAACAAACACCGCTTTGGCTTTTTGCTTTTGATCTCTTTTGTATTTCCACAAGCGCACCACAATTTCCATATCTTCACAAACGGTTTGTTTGCCGCTACCGACATTTTCCAAAACATAAGGCGACGTATTTATTTTTGTCAAAAAACCGCCTACTTCATTCAAATCGCGTTTTTTAAACAGCGAAAATGCACCGGACATAATCAGTAAAGCATTGATTTTACTCAATCCGATACGCGAAATCATAAAAGATTTAATGTATTCGTTGATTTGCCATTGCACCCAAATATTCTTTGGCACACGAGCACTCTGCACACGGTTTTTGACGATGCTCACATCATTGGCTACGGCTAATTGTCCGCCGGTAACAATAGTGCCGGGATTGTCGATAAACGGACTGACTACCTCCTTCAAAGCATCGGGATCCAAAACCGAGTCGGCGTCAATAGTGCAGATATATTTACCTGATGCATAATTAATTCCGGTATTGATTGCATCGGCTTTGCCACCGTTTTCCTTATCCAAAATAAGCAAATTCCGTTCGCTTTTCAGACGATAAACCGCCAGCAAATTCGCCGTATTTAAGGCGTTTTCCGGTTCATCAAGT
>JALWDV010000227.1 GCA_027036755.1 Anaerolineae bacterium | reverse complement strand
CCTCAGGGAAAACGGTACCGCTACCCGGGACAGCCGTCAACCCAGATTCGGAAAAGGCGTTATTTTTCAGCAGGGTGCGGGCGGTGAGGCCGCCACGACGCTGCATTTTCTCCACTCGGATGTCTGTAGAAGCGCCTGAAACGATAGCTCTGTCTGGAGAGTGCTTCGAAAACTGGTAGGTCTGGGCAGTTGTCGCGCGATGCAAAGACACCACACCCCTTCGGGTCGTGGAAGACCTTACAAAGGATCAAAAGGAGTTCGGCGGCACCCCGACCGGTCAGAGCGTCAGACGACGTAATAAGGCTTGCCCTCTCGGAGTATGGCGAGAGGTTTCTCAACCAGGGCTCGGTCCAGAATCCATGTCGGGAACTTCACCACCCACTGTAACTTTTTCCTTGTCACCAGGGCGGGGATGTTCAGCAGGTGCATCCGGAGCCACCGAATGCTTTTGCTTTTGTACGAGTCGGGTAGCAAGAAACGGCGAAAGGCGTTCAGCAAGTTGTAGGCCAGGATAACCAGTTGAACATACAGGCCATTTCCGTAGAGATTGTGGCTGGGAAGTTTGTCCAGGAAAAAACCCATGCGGGACTCTTTGATGTGATTCTCTACTGTGCCCCGTCCATTGTAGAAGTGCCAGACCCCTTCGGTATCCAGCTGTTCCGGCGTGAAGGTCGTCACGTAGAAGGAGTACTCGTAGTGAAAAGGAGGTTCAAGAGGTTCTCCGAAAAGGTCCACTTGCCGGGGGTCGTGGTCGGGATTGGGCGTCTCTTTTCGAACAACCACAAAGCGACGTGGTTTCTGCCACTTGCGGAAAGCAAACATTCCTTCGGCAATGGAGTAGCGGACGCCACTTTCCTCGTCTGGTTCGCTTTCCGCTACGGGGCGAAATTGCAGCTGCGTCTGAGCCCAGGTAACCAGCTCAGGTCGGGCCGGAGCACCACATACGTACTGGACGTTGGGCTGACTTTCCAGAAATCGCAACACCGGGTCACCGAAATACCCTTTGTCCATTCGAACCACAGCCACCTCGGCATCGGGCGGAAGTCGGTCGGAGACCTTCTGCCAGAACTGCTCAAAGTCCGTGCTGGCGACGGTGTTGCCCGGCCGAAGCTCAGCAGCAATGGCATCCCCGTTGTTGGCCAGAAAAGCCACGGCGATTTGGTAGGAAGGTCTACCCGGTTTCTTCGGGTTGTAGCCTTTGGCCGAGCCTTCTTGCTTGCCGTAGACCGTCACGACTGTGGTGTCCAGGTCCACACCCACGGTGATCTTGTCTTCTGTCCGGTTGGTCTTCTCGAAGAGGTAGCTGTTTACCTCTTCCATGGCTTGCAGTTCCTCGCGGGTGGCTTGAGCCAGCTTCTTGCGTACGTTGCCTTCTTCAGGAAGCTGTTCAAGTCCCAGGGCGGCGGCAAGGCCTTTGTCGTAGCGAAGCGTGTTCAT
>JALWDV010000226.1 GCA_027036755.1 Anaerolineae bacterium | reverse complement strand
AAGCACGTCAAACGTAAAGCGTCAAACGTCAAAACGTGGCGAAACAGGCTCTTTTTGACGTTTGACGGATGACGTTTGACGGAGAAATTGTAAAGATGGTTTTGAATGAGAATGAACCATGCCAAATTGCTGGACGTGTTTGGAGGGAATTTGACATTGTCCAACTACTTCTACTTAACGCAACAAGGCCAAAAACCACGACGACACGAAGGCGCGAAGGATGAAAAGTAAGGATTTTTTCGTGTCTTCGTTCCTCCGAGCCTTCGTGGCAATACATTTTTAAGGTCAAATCAGGCTACCTGAGCAGTTACCTTCATTCTTCATTCTTCACTCCAATGACCATCACCATCGAAGTTCCCGAAAGCTATCGCCCTCTTGTGGATATCGAGCTGTTGCAGCAGGCCATTGGCTGCGTGCTGGCCGCGGAGCGCGCCGAAGGCGATCTCACGGTCAAAATCACCGATGACGACGAGGTGGCCGCGCTGAATCAGCAGTTTTTGGGCAAGGAAGGCCCCACGGATGTGCTCAGTTTTCCGGCCGGGCCCGATGACGACGCGTTCGTGCTGCCGCCCGACGAGGCCCGGACGCCGTATCTGGGTGATATCCTCATCGCCTTGCCCTACACCCAACGGCAGGCCCCACGCGCGGGGCGCTCGTTGCGGGATGAACTGACGCTGCTGGCAGTGCATGGCGCGTTGCATCTGTTGGGTTATGATCACGCCACGCCCGAGGAAAAGCGCGAGATGTGGGCCCGGCAGAACGCGATCCTCTCGGGGTTGGGCATTCCCCCACTGGAAGAGTAATGTTGGCCCCACTGCAAAAAGTCATTTGGGTGCGTCCTAAATGAGTTAGGGCCAGCCGGGCGTTTTGGCCGAATGATGAATGTTGGCTCCACTGCAAAAAGGTCATTTCACCACGGAGACACGGAGGACACGGAGAAAATAGTGGTAGTTCACAGAGGAATTTCTCTCCAAGTCTCACCTTTTTCTTCCTCCGTGCGCTCTGTGTCTCCGTGTTGAAGGTTTTTTCAGTACAGCCAATGTTCACAACCCGAATCGCTATAGTGGCGTTTGCCACGCCCGCCCGGCGATGAAGTCGCCGGGCTACAAAACAGCGCCGGATAAATCCGGCTAGCCCCGCAGGGGCGCTGTTTCTAGCCGGGGGACTTCATCCCCCGGCGCTGGCGGCGTTGCTGTTTCTTCAACCGAAATAGGACGCACCCAAGTCATTTCAACACGGAGACACGGAGGACACGGAGAAAATAGTGGTAGTTCACAGAGAAATTCCTCTCCAAATCTCACCTTTTTCTTCCTCCGTGCGCTCTGTGCCTCTGTGTTGAAGTTTCTTTCAGTACAGCCAATGTTCGGCCAGGATAATTGACCATGCAAGCAGAATTGATGCGCCTGCGCAGCGCTTTTCGATACGCCTGGGAGGGCGTCGCCTTCCTCTTCCGCAATGAGCCCAACGCCCGAATTCACCTTGCGCTGGCGATTATCGCCGTGCTGCTGGCCTGGTGGACGGGATTTTCGGCCATCGAGTGGGCGATTCTGACCGTTATCATCGGCGTCGTCCTCGTGGCCGAGGCGATGAACACCGCCATCGAGGCCCTAACCGACCTGGTCAGCCCCGAGCAGCATCCCCAGGCGAAGATCGCCAAGGACGTGGCCGCGGGCGCCGTGAGTCTGGCAGCGCTGATGTCGGTCATCGTGGCCCTGTTTCTGTTCATCCCCAGGTTTCTGATGATGCTTCATTGACTCCGGTGTCCGATTCCCTTCACATCCCCGACTCTGATCTGGCCGATCTGCCCATCGAAGACGGCGTCGGCTATGAGACGTTGCGACGCATGGCCTCGGTGTCGCATTACAATCAATGGATTTTCGAAGAGCTCTCGCCATTCGCGGGGCAGCGGGTGCTGGAGGTGGGATGCGGCATCGGCAACATGACCGCATATTTTCTGGATCGCGAACTGCTGGTGGCCATCGACAGGCTGCGGGCCAGCGTGCTGCTGACGCGGCGGCGTTATCAGAAGAATGGGAATGTGCGCGTGCTCTGGGGAGACATCAGCGATCCGCGATTGCCCGAGCAGTTGGCTCCCTACGCCTTCGATACGGCGCTTTGCATCAACGTGCTGGAGCACATCGAGGATGACGTGGCCGCGTTGCGACACATGCAGCGCGTCTTGCAGCCCGGCGGAAGGCTGTTGCTGTTGGTTCCGGCGGGACGCTACATGTACGGCTCGCTGGATCGGGCGCTGGGACATTTCCGCCGCTATGATCGTCCCCAATTGCAGCGGGCGGTGACAGAGGCGGGGTTTCGGCCTCTGCAATTGCGTTACATGAATCTGGCGGGCATCCCCGGCTGGTGGCTGAACAGTCGCTTGCTCAAGCGTCAGCTTTTGCCCGAGGATCAGCTTCGCTGGTTCAACCGCCTGGCGCCGTTCTTCATCCGCAGCGAGCGCTGGCTGCGGCGAGTGTGGGATGCGCCGGTGGGGCAATCGCTCATCTGCGTTGCGCAAAAAAAGACCTGACCATCGGGCCAGGCCTTGTTCATACGTTGTCGCGGCGCGGGCTTACGCCTCGCTCGGAGCTTCCTCTTCCGTTTCTTCGACGACCACGCCCTGCTCGGCCGCGGCCTCTTCCAGCTCGGTTTCAGAAAGCGCGTCCTTCTCCAGCTCGCCTTCGGGCTCCACAACCACCTTGAAGGATGCGTTGACGTTCTGAGCCAGATGGATGGTGACTTCGTGCTCGCCTAGTTCGCGCAGCGAATGCTCCATGCGCAGGTCCCGGCGGTCGATATCGGTTCCCAGCTCCTGGGAGAGTTTCTCAGCGATGGCTGCGGAGGTGATGGAACCATACAGACGACCGCTTTCGCCAGCCTTGGCCTTGAAGGTGAGGGTGATTTGCTCGATGCGCGCCGCCATATCCTGGGCGGTTTTCAGCTCGCGCAGCCGACGGCGTTCCGCGGCCTGTTTGATCTGATTGGCTTGTTTGCGCAGGCCCGGGGTGGCGGGCATGGCCAGACCGCGGGGGATCAGGTAATTGCGGGCGAAACCGGCTTTCACTTTGACGATATCGCCAGCGGAACCCAGATTTTCGACATCTTGCTTCAATAAAATTTCCATTGTTCGGATCGACTCCTTCTATTATAACCAGATAACCGCCTGCAACGGGCGTTGGTGAATTTGGACGACGGAATGAATTTTGCTTTTTGCACAGAAGACCGGCCCAAAGAGGCCGGCCGCGGGATCATGCAAAAGTAAAAAGTCAACAGCGAATTCTACACCACCTCGCCCCAAACCACAAAATCCGGGCGCTTTGCTGCACGCCCGTTGCTGCTTTGAAAATAGAACACGGATGAACACAGAAAAACACGGATAATTCAAAAAATCTGTGACCGAAGGCCGTGTCAATCCGTGTCCTCGTCTTTCATCGGTATCGGCGCGGGCTCGCCCGCCGTTGGACTGTTCCGTAAATAGAACACGGATAATTTGGGCATGGTTCAGATCATCCTTCCATCAGCTTTACAATTTCAATAGGGTCAACGCCTGGCAAAGCACGTCAAACGTAAAGCGTCAAACGTCAAAACGTGGCGAAACAGGCTCTTTTTGACGTTTGACGTATGACATTTGACGGAGAAATTGTTAAAGATGGTTTTGAATGAGAATGAACCATGCCATAATTTGTAAAAATGTTGACTCCACTGCAAAAAGGTCATTTCACCACGAAGACGCGGAGGACACGGAGAAAAGAGTGGCAGTTCACAGAGAAATTCCTCTCCAAGTCTCACCTTTTTCTTCCTCCGTGCGCTCTGCGCCTCCGTGGTGAAGTTTTTTTTTCAGTACAGCCAAAGATGGAAGTTATCAAAATCCAGAAGTTTATGGTAAAATATAGGCGTTATGCAGACCATCGCCGAAACTGAAGAAAAGCCCCTGGGCGTCATCGAATCGCTGCAACAAGGCTTCAATTTCCTCAATCGCCACCTGTGGCTGCTTCTCCTCCCCGTTTTTCTGGATCTCTTTTTTTGGCTGGGGCCTCGTCTTTCCGTCGCCGCGCTTGTCGATGAACTGTTGGCGGCGCTGCCTGTTCCGCCCGATCTGCCGCCGGAACTCATAGCCAACTTCGATATCACTGTCGAAAGTCTGAAAAGTGTGGGAGCAGAGTACAATCTTTTCTCATTGCTGGCTGGCCCACTGACGGGGATGCCGTCATTGTTTGCGCGTCCGGATTTCCAGACGATGATTTCAGACGCAAACAAAGGCATCGAATTGAATTCGTGGCAATCGGCGATGCTGTGGAGCGCCTTCTTGATTCCGCTGGGCGTGCTGATAGGCAGCTTTTGGCTGACGCAAGTCGTCTTCGCCATGCGCCATGAGCGGGTTTTCTCCCGGACATTTTTGGGCCGTTGGGGATGGCTCTGGCTGAACATCAACCTGTATCTCATCGCCTTGTTCGCGGCGATTCTGTTTTTCAGTCT
>JALWDV010000225.1 GCA_027036755.1 Anaerolineae bacterium | reverse complement strand
GCAGTAAGTGCTTCAAAATATGATCATATTATACCAATTCTTCACAAATTACATTGGCGCCCAGTAGATCAACGTATTCAGTTCAAAGTTTTGCTAATAACTTATAAAGCTGTCTATGGCGAAGCACCTGAATATCTGTGTGAGCTCGTGTCTCTCAGTCAGTTACTACTAGATGTACCTGTGTCTCGCCTAAAATCATATGGAGATTGTGCCTTTTGTGTCGCAGGTCCCAGGTTGTGGAATGGGTTACCAGAGGAGATTAGGAAATCATCGTCTCTTGAAAATTGTAAATCCAGTCTTAAGACATATCTGTTTAGGGTTGCCTTTTCTGTTAAATAAATGATAACACCCTCCAGCGTTTATCTTGTTATATAGCGCCTTGGAATGGCTCCTGCTAGTAAGGGCGCTTTATTAAAACTACATTATTATTATTATTATTATTATTATTATTATTATTATTATTATTATTATTATTATTATTATTATTATTATTATTATTATTATTATTATTAATCCATTATCGCTCAGAGTGGTCCTCGTTTGGACAGTGCCAGTGAGAAATCGACAAAGAATATGAAACATGTATGTAGTATCCAACTTCACAGACGTGTAATTATGTATATTTTTTGTTAATTAATTAGCTGTTATATTTAGTTTGGGCCAAAATAACATTTATTTATCGTACAAACAATTTATTAAATAAACAAAAAGGTGGATTATGTGATTAGTTTCACTTTCCGGAAAGCTTAATGTACTTACAGAAATTATTTTGATCGTAGTTTGTGTAATGATGTTGAAAGGCAAATGTAACAATGCAGTGTGTCTACTGAAACCTTGCCATTATTACAAACGGTTGAATATATGTTCTCCCTCTCACTCACTGAGGAGAAGAATGGAAAGAGGGATCAATATTATTACTGAGCATCTATGGGTTTTCGTTTTTCATATGAAAGAGTGTCACTTTATTATGACTTAGATAAGTGAAATATTCGGAGCAAACAGAACTAACCACACTTAGATGTGACATTACAAAAATAAAGTGCACTTTATCTCTTGTTCTAGGAATTAAACAAAAAACTTTGTACATGTATTTTCTTTTTTTTGCAGACGATATCCAGCTGGCTGACTTCTCTAATGTAGGATGATTCACTGTTAACATGTTTTCAAGGAATTTGATAGGTCAGACTTTCAATACAGCAATTTTGCAGAACAAGAAGCATATACCTTTACCTGGATATTGTACCACCTCAGCAGCAAAATCAGACTATCATAAAAACATCAAAAAAACATCAAAAACATAAAAGGCTCTGTTAAAAGCTTCCAAGCATAAGCATGTTTATCAAAGATTTAGTGTAAAAAATCCCAAACAAGCAGCACTGCTTACTGCAGTATGTGTGCAAGTGGAGAACTATCTGTGATATTTACGTTGAGATCATCGA
>JALWDV010000224.1 GCA_027036755.1 Anaerolineae bacterium | reverse complement strand
ACCCCGGCCCTCCCCCGCCAGTCGCTTCGCTCCTTTGCAGGGGAGGGAGCCGCTGGTTTGCAGAGAAGTTTTGCAGACGGAGAGCCCTCCCCACCGCTTGCGGGGGGGGAGCGAGGGGGGGCCTGCCGCAGCAGAAGCCAAGCCACCGAAAACAGACAGACTACCTTTGCAGTTACCGCAGATTATCATGTACGACTTTTTCGTCAAAACCTTCCCCCGTTTCCTTCTCTTCATCGGCGTGATAGCCGCATTGCTGGCCATCGGCCTGGTGGCCCGCGGCTGGACCCAATCGCAAGCGGTTGCGTATCAGCAGGAAGGCCCGGACAGCGGCCTGGTGCGTCACACATCCGCGGTGTGGAAAAACCTGAACCCCGACAACTTCGAGACCCAGGCCCTCCAGTTCTACATGAACATGAACCACGACGCCATCTACAAGCCCGTCGATCCCAATGGCGAACTGGTGGCGTTTCATGTCGAACTGGGCGAGACCGGGCGCAGCATCTCCGAACGCCTGCAGGATATGGGGTTGATCCGGGACGCCAGCCTCTTCCGGCTGTATCTGCGCCTCAACAACCTGGAACAAAAGCTGGAGGCGGGCGATTTCGAGCTTTCGGCCGCGATGAACGTGCCGCAGATCGCCGAAGCCCTGCAACAGGCCCGGCGCGAGGACATCCTGGTGCGCATCCCCGAAGGCAAACGGGCCGAGGAGATCGCCCAGGCGCTGGAGGACGCGGGCGTGGTGGATGCGGCAGATTTTTTGGCCGCGGTGCGCACAGGCGACACCGCGCTGCTGGGCCTGCCCGACTATCCCCTGCTGCAGGACAAGCCGCCCGGAGCCTCCTTCGAGGGCTATCTCTTCCCCGACACTTACCGCATTCCGGTCAACGCCGCGCCGGCCGACATCCTCGGCCAGATGTTCGACAACCTGGAAAGCAAGATGGATCAGAAAGATCGAGACGCGGTGGCCGCGGGCGGGCGCACTTTCTATCAGGTGCTGATCCTGGCCTCCATCGTCGAGCGGGAAGCGGCCCGGGACGACGAGCGCCCGCTCATCGCCTCCACCTACCTCAATCGCCTGGGGCCCACCTGCGAAAACGAAGTCTTCGGCTACCTGGCCGCCGACCCCACGGTGCAGTACGCCATGGGTTACGATCCCGAACAGAAGACCTGGTGGCCCACCGTGCCCGACGTCGAGGACTATCTCAAGGTCAACTCGCCCTACAACACCTATCTCTATCCGGGCCTGCCGCCGGGCCCCATCTCCAACCCCGGGCTGGCCTCCATCAAGGCCGCCATCTATCCGGCCCAGACCACCTACTGCTACTTCGTGGCCACGGGCGATGGCGGGCATGTCTTCTCTGAGACGGGCGCGGAGCATCTGCTCAACGTCCAGACCAACCAACCGTGAGGCCACTGCAAAAAGAGCATTTCACCACGGAGACACGGAGGACACGGAGAAAATAATGATAGCTCACAGAGAAAAATGTCTCAAACCCTCCCTTTTTTCTTCCTTCGTGCACTCTGCGCCTCCGTGGTGAAGTTTTTTGGGTGTGTTCCAAATGAGTTGGAAAGTTAAAATAATCCATTCATTAACGGGGCGCTTCGCGCCCGCGGGCAGCGCCGGGGGATGAAGTCCCCCGGCTAGAAACAGCGCCCCTGCGGGGCTAGCCGGATTTATCCGGCGCTGTTTTGTAGCCCGGCGACTTCATCGCCGGGCGGACGTGGCAAACGCTTCCAACCGAAATGGGACGCACCCAAGTTTTTTTTCAGAAGCCAACCGTGCCGGCTGCGCGAGGGCGCTCCCTGCGCAGCCTGCCATCCATTCGCAGTCGATGATGACGCATCATGTGATTCGCCGCAGAAGAGGAATCGCTTTCGGGGCGCTTTTGGGCGCTCTGCTGGTTTTGAGCGCGCTGTTGGCGGGATGCAAGAATGTGCGCTCGCCCGAAGTCGTCAAGATCGGGCTCATCGCGCCCTTTGAGGGCCCTTCGCGGCCTCTGGGCTACGATGTGCTGAACGCGGTGAAACTGCGCATCAATCAGTGGAACGAAAGCGACGCCACGCCCAAGATCGAGCTGGTGGCGCTGAACGACGACAGCGATCCGGCCCTGGCCGCGCAATTGCCCGAGCAACTGGCCCAGGACCCCGACATCCGCGTCATCCTGGGGCCGCCCCAGGGCCACACCGCCATGGCCGCAGCGCCCAAACTGGCCGAGATCGGCATTCCCGTCATACTGCTGGCTCCCGTCCGCAGCGCCCCCTCCGCAACGGTGCTCGCCTACGCCGGGCTGGGCGGGCATTATCAAAAACTCTTCCAGCCCATGCTGGGCGTCCTGCCGCCCGCGTGGTCCAAACCCCTGAGACAGCCATCCATCTGGCTGGGCGACCCGCTGACCCTGGCCGAGACTCTCAGCGAGCACCCGGCACTGATCCTCGCGGCCGGGCCTGTCGCGGGCGAGGAAGCGGTGCAGAAATGGGCGCCCGAACTGGCCTGGTCCATCCCCTGGGCCGCGCCCATCCCCAATGACCTGCCCGACGACTTTCCCGCGGCCTATCAGGCGGTGACCGGCGCAGCGCCCAGCTACGCTGCATCCCTGGCCTACGCCGCGACCGATCAGGCGTTGCGCATCATCGCCGCATCGCCCGAGCATCGCCCCGGCCCCGAGCAGCTTCACACCATCCCTATGCCCACCATCACGCTAATCAACGTCAATCTGATGCAATAGCCCCATGCTGACGCCGCCTCGATTTCTCATGATCTCCCCTGAATACAATTTGCAGCGCGTGGGCGGATTGGGCGTGCATGTGCAGGGATTGGCGCCGCGCCTGAGCTCGCGCATCCTGCTGGACCTGTTCGTGCCCCGTTATCGCGGCCTGGGCGATCTGTGTGAGCCCCTGGGGACGTATGGCACAGTCTTCCGCGGGGACGCCACCGAACTCAAGCCGGGCGACGATTACGATTTGCAGGTGTGGCGCATGAACGATCAGCTCAATGCAGTCATCACCCGCCACATCAACAGCGGGCGGCGCTTCGCCTTGATGCACGCGCACGACTGGCTCAGCGGCTACGTGGCCAACGATCTGCACCAACGCTATCACATTCCCCTGGTGGTCACCATCCACGCCACCGAGATCGGGCGACGCCGAGGCTACATCCAGGGTCATCCCCTGCGCGAGCGCATCCATCTGGCCGAGCAATATCTGGTCAACGAGGCCGATCTGATCATCGCCTGCAGTGAATTCATGCGCCGGGAGATCATCCAGGCGTTGAGCGCGCCCGAAGAAAAGGTGCGGGTTATTCCCAACGGCGTCGAATACAAGCACCTCATCCATCTGCGCCAGAAATAC
Organism: Anaerolineae bacterium; assembly: GCA_027036755.1. GTDB lineage: Bacteria > Chloroflexota > Anaerolineae > J102 > J102 > M2005. The sequence goes on along the minus strand of JALWDV010000224.1, from coordinate 1,138 downwards.
GCGCAATATCCGCACATCCGCCGCCGCTGGGCCGAGCCGGATCAACCCATCATCTTCTTCGTGGGGCGTCTGGAATGGGAAAAAGGCCCGGATTTGCTGGTGCAGGCCATGCCCCGGGTGCTGCAAGATTTCCCCAACGCCAGGCTCATCCTGGCGGGCAAGGGCTCTTACACCGGGCAGATCATCGACATGGTGCAGAAGCTGGGCCTGGAAAGCGCCATCCACCTGGCGGGCTTCATCAGCGATGAAACCCGCAACGAGCTGTACGCGGTGGCCGACATCGCCGTGTTTCCCAGCCGCTACGAGCCCTTTGGCATCGTGGCGCTGGAGGCTATGGCCGCGGGCGCGCCGGTGGTGGTCAGCAATGTGGGCGGGCTCAGCGAGGTGGTGGATCACGGCGTCACGGGCCTGCGGGCCGAGACTTCACCCGAGGACATCGCCGACGCCATCCTCGACATCCTGCATCACCCCGAGCTGGCCGCGGAACGGGCGCGGCGGGCGCAAAACGTGGTGCGCACCCAATACAGTTGGGAGATCATCGTGGATCGGGTGTTGGAAGTCTATCGGGAATTGCTGGGGGTGACGCTATGACGCCCGCTGATCTGGCCCGCTACATCGCGCAGCAAGGCGTCGACGCCGAGCTCATCACCGACATCGGCGATACGCCCACAGTGCCCACGGCCGCGGCCGCCCTGGGCGTGGACGTAGACCAAATTTTGAAGACGCTGCTGTTTTACGTCAAGGGAAGCCCGGTGACGGTCATCAGCCACGGCGTCGAGCCGGTGCCCGCGCGCGTTCTGGCCGACCACTTCGGTGTGGGCAAGCGCCAGATCAAGCTGGCCCGCCCCGAGCAGGTGCTGGCCGAGACCGGCTACCCGGTGGGCGGCGTGCCTCCCATCGGTCACCGCAACCCTCACCCCACCATCATGGCCCAGTCCATCCTCGATTACGAGATGGTGTTCGGCGGCGGCGGAGACGACAAGACCATGCTTCGCATTCCCGTGAGCGAACTCCTGCGCCTGCTGACGCCGGAGTTGCTGCCCCTGCGGCAGGCGTGACGACGGGCCGCGCCCAGGCCCGGGCCCGCCTTTAGGTCGCATCGAAATCGCCAGCAAATTTGCCCCTCCCGGCCTCATTC
>JALWDV010000223.1 GCA_027036755.1 Anaerolineae bacterium | reverse complement strand
AATAGAACACGGATGAACACAGAAAAACACGGATAATTCAAAAAATCTGTGACCGAAGGCCGTGTCAATCCGTGTCCTCGTCTTTCATCGGTATCGGCGCGGGCTCGCCCGCCGTTGGACTGTTCTGTAAATAGATAGGCTCTCCTACGTCATTTCGAGGGAGCGCAGCGACCGAGAAATCCCCATGCTAACGAGGAGATTCCTCCTCCCTGCAGTCGTCTGAATGACATGTCATGGGATTTTCATCGGTATCGGCGTGGATACACTCCGGCGGCGAAGGATGATTAGCAATAATGGTCGCCGTCAGCGCCGGTGACTGTGCGGTCTTTGAAGGATGTGAGGAAGGTGAGAAAACGAACGACGTCCTCGAAGCTGCTGGCCAGGCCCAGCGAGGCCCGAACCGCGCCGCTGGGTTTGCTGCCCAGACATTTGTGATATGCATTCACATCGAAGCTCCCATCGGTGGCGGCCTGTTTGACGCACCTGCGCACTTCCTCTGAGGTGATCGTGAGACTGAATTCCCCTGCTCCCGGATTGCAAAAACATCCCGCCCGGATGGAAATGCCCTCTTTGTTGGCCTCGGCTTCCACCAGTTGATAGGGGAAGAATGCGCCGTCGGGGTCTGTGAGATTGAAGGCGATGGTTCCGCCCCGGGCTTTTGTATCGGTGGGGCCGTATATCCGCACCAGAGGCGCGCCATTGCTGTGGGAGAGCTGTTGCATCTCATCCAGCAGATACCCCACCAACGCCATCACCCGATGGTGGATGTGGTCTACATCCAGGTCGGTCATCAGGCGCAGGCCCATGCTGATGGCGGGCAGACTGAGGTAATTGGGCGTGCCATCCTCGAACGCCTCATGGTTTTCGGCCAGGATGTAGAGATCGGCTCTGGTGGAAACCAGCCGCACGGTGCCCCCGCCAAACCAGGGTCGTTGCAATTTGCGCAGGGCCTGTTTGCGGACGATGAGCGCGCCCACGCCTGTGGGATAGCCGAATATCTTGTAAAAAGAGATGGGGACGAAGTCGGGATGCACCCGGCTGAGATCCAGGCGGTTGGTGGGGACGAACGCAGCTGCATCCAGAATGACGTCATAGCCCAGCCCCTGGGCCTGCTCGATCCATGACAGCGGATGCTGGACGCCCGAGAAATTGGATTGGGCGGGGAAGGCGAACAGGTTGGGTTTTGTTTCGTCCCAGTGCGCCAGATAAGACTCCAGCTCGGGCGCGCGCAGGGTGTGCGGGTCCAGCGGGATGTAGGTGATGCGGGCGCCTTTGTGGCGGGCGAATTCGCGGATGCCATGCACCGAATTGTGGTTATCGGCCACCAAAGCGAAATGGCTGCCCGACTGGAAGGGATAGCTTTCGCCCACCAGTTTCAGCGCGCCGCTGGCGTTGGGCGTGAAGACGACCTCGTATTCGTCTGGATCGGCCCGAAAATAAGTCAGGACATCGGCTCGGGCCTGTTGCATGAGGTGGGTGGAGGCCAGGGATGTGGGATTTTGCGAATGAGGATTGCCCAGCACCGTCTTCTGCAGGAAATCCGCGTGTTCTCGCACCAGGCTTTCAGGATACAGCCCGCCGCCGGTGTAATCCAGATAGACATGCCCCTGTTGATCCAGGCGTTTGTATTCTCGTTGTCGCAGGGAGTTCAGGAGGAGGGGGCTGTCGAATTCGGGATACCGTTGTAGAAAATCGGCGAATCGATAGGTTTGATGTGTTTTCATTGCGTTGAATTGAATGTCATTGAGTAACGCCCTCGCCAATCAGGCGTCGGGGCTGATTAGGGACGCTGCCTGGAGGTTGTTATGCACTCTGGCTTCGTCGTCATGCACCCGTGGAATTCGCCGCATCCGCGTTATCAGCGGCGAATCCCACGGGCAGATGATGTGAATTCTTGATGGGCGCGTCCTAAATGAGTTAGGGCCAGCCGGGCGTTTTGGCCGAATGATGAATGTTCACAACCCGAATCGCTATAGTGGCGTTCGCCACGTTCGCCCGGCGATGAAGTCGCCGGGCTACAAAACAGCGCCGGATAAATCCGGCTAGCCCCGAAGGGGCGCTGTTTCTAGCCGGGGGACTTCATCCCCCGGCGCTGGCGGCGTTGCTGTTTCTTCAACCGAAATAGGACGCACCCATTCTTGATTTGACGAGGCCAAAGGGCATAACAGATTCTAGGCGCAGGCCCCTCCTTTTGTTCCTCTCCCGCTCCGAGACGGGCGGGGGAGGAGATAAGGAAGCTGGGCTAGATTGCGCCAACGGTTGCCCTTCGGCGACCAGTTAATCGGTGTGATTTTGGACGGCGGAGGCCGTCCATAGGCCGTAAGCCTGAAGAGACCGACTTCAGTCGACAGGTACAGCGGTGCAACGCTTCAACTGAAAAAGGACACACCCGAAAAAATAAGGGGGTTCACGGAGAAAATCCTCTCCAATCCTTATCTTTTTCCTTCGCGCCTTCGTATCTTCGTGTCTTCGTGGCCTTTTTTCAGGAAAGCCAATAATGGCAGTGAATTCCGATTTTATATCAACCTCCTGTCGACGAAGTGGATGCCATAGCAACTCGTATTGTATCAACCTCGGCCCGATACAGCAACTTGTGGCAAATGAAGCCCCGCTTTGATGAAATCTTCTGACGGAGGCCCAAGTACGATCCCGGATTCGCCGACACGTTGGCCGCGTTCGCCACAACTTTCGCTGCCGAACCACATCCTCATCAAACGCGGCCAGGGGCGAAATACGAAATAACCTCCTCCCGCCATAGGCCGTCCCATGGGCAACCTGCCTGGAGCGAGAGGCCAACACGCCAGCATGACGCATCATTGGGCCTGTGGGCCGCATGAAAACGGGGAACGACACGTTTCTCATTTTATAGTCCATTTGTCCGCCACTGTTAAATCAACTGGCGAAGGGGCATGACTCAGTTTTCTGACAAGACACTCCAACGGCAGGCGTGACAGCGTCGATACCGATGAAATCGGTGCTAAACCCGGGGATGGCGCATCCGCCTTGGAGCTATTTGCATCCAGCCGGTTTCGCAATCCGCCGGGGTCAGACGACAACGACGGTACTTTCATGGCAAGCGGAGGGATGCAGGCGATCCCACCTCATACACTCCGCTAATCCTTTTCTAAGCCTGCGCTAACACGAGGAGCGTATACTGGGGTTGACGTCAGAAAAAGCGTGTTTTCGCGCTTGGGGCGCTCGCTTTTGTGGGCTTCGCCACGCGAGGCGTCAAGCGTAAAACGTCAAACGTCACCTTGCGGCGATGTGCATTGATAATTTCTGACGTTTGACGTATGACGTTTGACGACCATTGCAGACGCACTCAAATCGAAAAACAAAAACAAATTCTAAAGAAGGAGGAAACGCACTTATGCGCTTCGATAAATTTACGCAAAAAGCCCAGGAAGCGGTTGCAGAATCGCAAAGCCTGGCTCAGGAATACAATCATCCCACCATCGATCCTGAACATCTGCTGAAAACCCTGGTAACCCAGGAGGGCGGAGTCGTGCCCTCGGTGCTGAACAAGATGGGCGTGGATGTAGCCATGGTGCTGCAAAGCCTGGATGCGGCGTTGGGTCGCAAGCCGCGCGCGACCGGCGCCACCGCGGGCCAGGTGGGCATGAGCCGCGATACGGCCAACATTCTGGAGGAGGCGGAGCAGATCGCGCAATCCATGCACGACGACTACACCTCCACCGAGCACATCCTCATGGCCGCGGCCTCGCCCAAGGCCCCGCAGGCCATCCGCGACCTGCTGGCCCGGCACGGCGTCGATTACAACGGCATCATGCAGGCCCTGGCCGGCATCCGCGGCAGCCAGCGGGTGACCAGCCCCACGCCCGAGGCCCAGTACGAGGCCCTGAACAAATACGGCCGCGACCTCACCGAGGAGGCTCGCAAAGGCAAGCTGGATCCGGTCATCGGCCGGGATGAGGAAGTCCGGCGGGTGATGCAGATCCTCAGCCGCCGCACCAAGAACAACCCCATCCTCATCGGCGAGCCGGGCGTGGGCAAGACCGCCATCGTCGAGGGCCTGGCCCAGCGCATCGCCCGCGGCGACGTGCCCACCATCCTCAAAGACAAACGCATCGTGGCCCTGGATATGGGCGCGCTGGTGGCGGGCGCCAAGTACCGCGGCGAATTCGAGGAGCGCCTCAAGGCCGTGCTCAAGGAGATCGAAGCCTCCGAAGGTGAGATCATCCTCTTCATCGACGAAATCCACACCATTGTGGGCGCGGGCGCGGCCGAAGGCTCTATGGATGCCAGCAACATGCTCAAGCCCATGCTGGCCCGGGGCGAACTCCACGCCATCGGCGCCACCACCCTGGACGAATACCGCAAGTACATCGAAAAAGACGCCGCGCTGGAGCGCCGCTTCCAGCCCGTGTATGTGGATGAACCCAGCGTGGAAGACACCATCAGCATCCTGCGCGGGCTGAAAGAGCGCTACGAGATGCACCACGGCGTGCGCATCACCGACGCCGCG
>JALWDV010000222.1 GCA_027036755.1 Anaerolineae bacterium | reverse complement strand
CTGATAAATGATGTCTTGCACGTTGGCTGAGCAGGTCTACCTTGGCAGTTGCAAGCGGCGAGCAGTGTTCAGATAACCATTTGCTCGCCGCCACCCTGGTGGAGGGAGGGGCGGGAGAGGGAGAAGGGGTTGCCGTCGGGGGCGAGTGCGCCTCTGAGCAGATCGGCCAGCAGGCGGGCGCTGGCGGGCGCAGCCATGACGCCATGCCCGCTGAAGCCGCTGATAACCCACAGGCCCGGACGCTCCGCCACCGGCCCGATGACCGGGTTGTGGTCGGGCGTGACGGTGTATTGCCCGGCGTGCAGAAAGATGTTGTCGCGCGTCAGAGTTTCGGCCACATCCAGCCAAAAGGGATTGAGCCGATAGACGCCTTCCATCACCCGGAAGGTGAATTGCGGATCGGGGCTGACATGGCGCTGGGGCGGCGACGGCTCCTCTGGTTCGGCCCAGGCCAGAGCAGCGCCCGGCCCTTCGGGCCGCCAGTGCGCGCCCGTGTCCTCGTCGATGGTCATCGCTCCCCAGTGAGGGATGCGCTCATGTTCGCCGATGACGACGCGATGGCGGCGGACGGGCTGCAAAGGCAGCTCGATCTCGGCAGTGCGGGCCAGTTGCGCGGTGAAGGGCCCCGCGGCCAGCACCACCGCGTCCCCTTCCAGCCCGCCCTGGGGCGTGACCACGCCCGCGATGCGGTCGCCCCGGGCCAGCAGGCTCAGGGCCTCGGTGCGGGTGCGGATGGTGACGTCATAGCGTCGGGCCGCGTGCCTGAACCCCATCAGCGCTTCGTGGGCCGAAAGCCAGCCATCTTTGGCGCGAAAGGTGGCGGCCAGGGCCTCGGGCGCCAGGTATGAAAAACGTCGGTGCAATTCGTCCGCTTCCAGAAATTCGACATCGGGCAGACCATGCGCGTGCTGATAGGCCACCCGCGCCTTCATGCGAGCGGCTGCTTCCTCTTCGCTGCTGACAAAGAGATAACCCTGCTGGTGAAACCCGATGTCGTGCTCCGCCGGCAGGTCGAGCATCTGGTTGAAATGCTCGTAGAAATCCAGGCTTTCTTTCATCATTGCAATGTTCACCGGGTCGGTGAATTGTGCGCGTACAGCTTGCAGCGAGGCCGCGGTGGTCAGGGCGCCCAGTGTGGGCTCGCGTTCCAGCAGGATCGCCTGGAATCCCGCTTTTCCCAGAAAATAAGCGCTGGCGACGCCGATGATGCCGCCGCCGACAATGATGATTCGAGACATGCTCCCCATCATACACGGATTTGGCTTGCTTTTCAAATGCGCGGCGTGACGGGAAATCTGCTATAATCAAAAGTGTGTGTCCAATTTCGGTTAGAAGCGTTTGCCACGTCCGCCCGGCGATGAAGTCGCCGGGCTACAAAACAGCGCCGGATAAATCCGGCTAGCCCCGAAGGGGCGCTGTTTCTAGCCGGGGGACTTTATCCCC
>JALWDV010000221.1 GCA_027036755.1 Anaerolineae bacterium | reverse complement strand
GGCAAAGCACGTCAAACGTAAAGCGTCAAACGTCAAAACGTGGCGAAACAGGCTCTTTTTGACGTTTGACGGATGACGTTTGACGGAGAAATTGTAAAGATGGTTTTGAATGAGAATGAACCATGCCTAAATTTGAAATTGCTGAATGACGTAATGTGACATTGTCAAGGTAGTTACGTTACTTAGCAGTTATCTTGGAACCGGATTTATCCACCGTCGAAAATTTAAGCGTCGCGACCAATCATTTCCCCAAGCAACTTCATTCGCCCCGCCCTCTCCCGAAACTCGCTACGATTGCATTCAGGGGATGGTGATCTTCCCGAGACACGGTCTCCTCAGCATCACCTCCCCCGCACGCGGGGAGGCTGGGGTGGGGGGCGCCAGATTTGAAATTGCTGGAATGGCGTGCGACGCAGTTGCGCATCCTGTCCAGGCAGAGTAAAATCAAGCAACCCACGATCAATTGCGTGACATCATGTCGAAAAAGAAATCCAACAAAAATCTGGTCACACGCCTGCTGGAAGGCAAAAAGATCCATTACGAAACCCGCACCTACGATCCCGAGGTCTTTGTCTCTGCTCCCGAGGTGGCCGAGGGAATCGGCATGTCTCCCTCGCAGGTTTTCAAAACCCTGGTCACCCTGCCCGATAAAGGCAGGCCCATGTTGGCCGTGTTGCCGGCCGACGCCGAGCTGGATCTAAAGGCCCTGGCCCGGGCTGCTGGCGTCAAGAAAGCGCAGATGGCGCCGCTGGCTCGGGCGGAGAAGATGACCGGGCTCAAAAAAGGCGGCATCAGCAGCCTGGCGCTGCTCAACCGCGGTTTTCGCGTCTTCCTCGATGAGAGCGCCCAGAGTTTCGACGTCATCGCCATGAGCGCGGGCGTGCGGGGAATGCAGGTCATCCTGGCCCCTGGGGACTTCATCAAACTCACCAACGCCCGCGTGGCTCCCCTCGCCCGCAGATAAGCGCCTCTCCATCCCACTTTACGATTCCACGTAACTGCTAACGTACTCGACTTTAAGCCTCAAAAAGCCACGAAGGCTCGAAGTTTTTCGAAGACACGAAGGGAAAAATAAAGAAAATCCTTCGCTCCTTCGTTATCCTTCGTGTCTTCGTGGCAAAAAGTGATGATGAGACCTTCGCAGTTACGATTCCACACACCGCGCGTTGCCCAGGAGGTCACCATCAACCGTTTCACATCAGCTCAAAAGGCCTATATCCTCATCGCCTTGGCGGCAGCGCTGCTCGCCACTCTGGGTAGCCTGTATCTTAGCGAGATTCTGAAGTTTATCCCCTGCACCCTCTGCTGGTATCAGCGCATTCTCATGTATCCCCTCTCCCTCATCTTGCTGATCGGCTTTTTGCGGCGGGACAAAGGCGTCTTTTTTTACGCCTTGCCCTTCTCCATTCTGGGAACAGGCGTTTCGACCTATCATTATCTGCTTCAGAAAACCGATTTATTCGGCAGCAGCGCAGTTTGCAATACTGGCATTCCCTGCACCACCACCTGGATTAACTTTTTCGGCTTCGCGACTATCCCTTTCCTGGCATTGTTGGGATTCCTGATTGTCACTTTCATGGGATTGCTCTTTTTCAGCCAGGAGATGGACGGAGAAGAAGCTTGATTACACTTTTGGAGGCCGTTATGCCTGAAACGCCAGTAGATTCGTCAACCGCAGTCCCGTTGCCGGTTGATGATTCCGATGTTTTGGTGGGAGAAGTCAATGCAACATTCGAACCCCTCAAACCGGAAGATATTGCACCAGAGGAAGGGCGGCGGACGACGGATGTTGACGCGGCAGCGCCCGCCGCCGATCTTGGCGCGCCTCCGCCATTGGAGCTTGCCCAGGCGTCTTCCGATAATCAGAAGATGTTTGGCTGTCTGCGCGATATCCTTCTCGTGCTGATCAGCATCATTCTGGGGGCGCTCTTGGCGTTGACGCTGCTTTTGGGATTGAACGGCACGCTTTTTCTCAACGATCGGGAGAAAACAGCCGCGCTTGAGGTGAAACTCGCCACCCTGGAGGGAAATCAAGACGCGTTGGCAAAGCAGCAGGAAGCGCAGAAAGCCGCCATCGCCACGGCTGAGGCGCGCTGGCAAGATGTCGACGCCCGGACGCAATCGTTGGAAGATGAGCAGCAGCGTTTATCTGACCAGGCGATTGCATTGCAGGCCCAGACGAACGCGATATCGCAGACTGCTGAGTCGGCGCAACAAGATGTGGCGACTGTGCAAGATCGTCTGAATGGCGTGCAGAATCGGGTGGCGGGCCTGGACGAAACAGTCACGACAATGCAGGACGATGTCGAGCATGTCAAAAAGACCGCGGCCCGTTTTGATCGGTTTGTGCAGGGGCTGATCGCGCTCATCTCTGAGGTTGCGCCCGAAGAATTGCGCGCCACCGAGACGATCTCTACTCCCATCGCCTCGCCGACTCCTGTCACCGAGCCTGTGATCACGGTGACGCCCGCTCCCACCCAGGAGCCAACGACCCTGCAGCTCTTTCCGCCCCAACAGCCCATTCCCACCCCCGCCAGCGGCAGTGGCGTCATCTATGGCCTCGCGTGGCTGGATGCCAACAACGATGGCGCACCCGAGGCTGACGAAACCGCTCTCTCGGGCGTGCATATCTTCTTGCAGGACGAGCGGGGCGCCCCCCTGTTGAGCATGTTCACCGGAACTGACGGACGATTTGCCTTCATCAACATCCCTCAGGGAGATTACCAATTGCTGGTCCGGCCCGCGGCCGGGGATCCCTTGATTGTTCCCGATCCGCAGCCTGTCGCGGTTCTGCCAGATAAGCAGGTGGAGATCAACATCGCACTCACCCAGCCATCATCTCGTTAGTGCACGAAGGCCGAAAGGATTGGGGTGTGTCCAATTTCGGTTGGAAGCGTTTGCCACGTCCGCCCAGCGATGAAGTCGCCGGGCTACGAAACAGCGCCGGATAAATCCGGCTAGCCCCGAAGGGGCGCTGTTTCTAGCCGGGGGACTTTATCCCCCGGCGTTGGCGGCGGGCGCGAAGCTCCCCGCCAGTGAATGGATTATTTTAACTTTCCAACTCATTTTGGACACACCCAAATGATTGTATGGTTTGCTATGATAATGCGCCGCGCCGGATGTGCGATCCGGCGCATTTTCCCTGCTCAACCCGCCGGATTACGAATCCGGCTGGACGCAAGCGCAAGCAGCCAACAATCCAACGACTTACACCTCCTTGCACCAGCATGGTCGCCAGTCGCCTGGTTGTGTCATTTTCTGTAACTGCTAACGTATGCCAGTTGGTTGTCTTTTTCCACTCAAACCTGACAGGTTCTCGTAACCTTGGCGGCAGGATGTGCGGTTTTCAGCCAGCAACGAAGCGTGCAAGGCTCTGAATCGTTGCCAAAGGAACCTGTCAGGTTAGTTCAAGCGAAAACGACCTTAGCAGTGACCATTTTCTGCGAGAGCGTAGCGACCAAAATCCTGCCATGAACGCGCCGAAGGGAATCTCTGCATGACTCTCGATAAAGACCTGCTGAACAACATCATCATCGTGCTGGTGGAGCCGCTGCAATCGGGCAACATTGGCATGGTGGTGCGGGCGATGATGAACATGGGCCTCTCCCGGCTGCGCATCGTCAATCCGCACAACTACGATCCAACCCTGGTCAGCGCCGCGGCCCATCGCAGCGAGGCGTTTCAGGAAACCATCGAATTCTACGATGATCTGGCCGAGGCCCTGAAGGATGTCAATCTGGTGGTGGCGGCCAGCAATCGCCGCCGCGAGCTGGGCCCGACCATCATGCCGCCCGACGAGCTGGCCCCCATCATCCTCAAACACGCCGAGATTGGCTCGCCCGCCATCATCTTCGGGCGGGAGGATTGGGGCCTGCCCAACGAGGTCGTCTATCGCAGCCACTACCAGCTCTACATCCCGGTCAACCCCGAGTACGCATCGTTGAATCTGGCCCAGGCCGTGTTGCTCACCGCTTATGAGCTGCGGCGGGCGGTGCTCAGCCCCCGCGACGATTTGCCCCCGGTAACCATCGATCCCAAAGACCCGCCCGCCACCGACGCGGAGTTCCGGGCCGCGGTGAACGCCATCCTGGAGGCCCTGGGCAAGGCCGGGTTCTTCAAGCCGGGACAAGAGCCCGCCAAGCGCCTGAAGGTGGATAAAATCCTGCGCCGCACCAAACCCACCTCATCGGAAGCAGGGCTGCTGCGGGCCATGGGCTATGTGCTGGAGCGAGAGCTTTCCTGCTCGAAATACGCGAAGCGTTGGGAGGAGCGAAAGCGCAAGGCGGAAGAGAAAAATCAGTAGCGGGCGTCAGGAAAGGGCCCGCCGGTGCGCCCGGGCGCTATCCAACAACTCCTGCGCAGATTTCCGCCCCGAGTCGGTGTCCGCGCCCAACATGGCCGCCAGCTCCGCCACCCGCGCCTCTCCCTCCAGCGCTTCGAGCCGACTGATGGTGCGTTCGCCCGCCACCCCTTTGGTCACCAGCAGATGTT
>JALWDV010000220.1 GCA_027036755.1 Anaerolineae bacterium | reverse complement strand
CCACGCTTTCATCGGGTAACATCGGAAGTACGTCCAACGCGTCTCCATGGAAAATCGTTCGGTCTCCCTTGGAATAGCGTTTATAAGAACTCATTCGATCTTGTCTCCTCTGTCGATGATCATCTAGTGCGTCTATTGCCGCTCTCGCAACTTCAACGCCACCCGCTCGGGCGTCAGGGGCAGCTCGTCGAACCACACGCCCGTGGCGTCGCGCACCGCGGCCACAATGGCGGGCGCAGTGGGAATAAAGGGCATCTCGCCCATGCCGCGGGCGCCCATCGGGCCTTGCGGGTCGGGGATTTCCAGGATGCCCGGAGCTACGTGGATGGCTGTATCCAGCACCGTGGGCACGAGATAGGTGCTGAACTTGTCTGTGAGCACTTGTCCGCGCTCGTACTTCAACTCCTCCATCAGGGTCCAGCCCACGCTTTGGGCGATGCAGCCGATGATCTGCCCCCGCACCATCTGCGGATTCACCGCCTTGCCCACATCGGTCACATTCCAGAAATTCAGCACGGTGATGCGCCCGGTATCCAGATCCACCTCCACCTCCGCGGCCTGGGTGCAATAGCCGTAGGTGATGTTGGGATCAGCCTCGCCCGTTTCGGGGTCGTAGGGCGTGGTGGCCCGAGGCACATAACGATAGGTGGCGATGGCCGGGCGCTCCTCGTTCTCCCACAGCTTCAGCGCCGCCTCGGCCGCGCCCTTGATGGCGTTGCCCAGCATAAAGGTCTGGCGGCTGGCGCTGGAGCTGCCGCTGTTCAGAGTGTGCTCCGTGTCGTCGGCGATGAGCGCCACTTTCTCCAGGGGGACGCCCACGAAATCCGCAGCGAACTGGCGTTTGGCGGTGTTTGCGCCCTGGCCCACATCCGCGCCGGCATGATGCACCACCACTTTTTCGATCTCCGCGCCGCCGTACAGCTCCACCGTGGCCCAGCTTTCATCCACAAAGCCCAGACTAAAGCCCACGTTCTTGAAGCTGGTGGCGATGCCGATGCCCCGCACTTTTCGCCCGCCCGCCGCGTCCAGCGAAAAAGCCTGATGCACGGGCGTGATTTCGGCCGGAATTTGCTCGATGACCGGACGCTGCCAGCCCTCGGGCGTCTGCTCCCAGCCCGCTTTCAGCGCACAGGCCTCCAGCGTCTCCCGCACAGTGACGCCGGGCGGCAGCACGCTACGCGTGGCCAGCGTACTGCCCTCGCGCCACAGATTCTTCATGCGCAGCTCCACCGGGTCCATGCCCAGCGCCTCGGCCAGATAGTTCATCTGCATTTCGGCGACAAAATGGCCCTGGGGCCCGCCAAAGCCGCGAAATGCGCCCGCGGCGATATTGTGGGTGTACACCGCCCGGCTATCCACCTTCACATTGGGGATTTCGTAGGGCCCCAGGCAGGCCAGGGTGGCGTTGCCCAGCACCTTGGTGGAGGTGTAGGCGTAGGCTCCCGCGTCCATCTTGAAATCCACCTGCGCGGCCACCAGCTTGCCATCCCTGGTCGCAGCCCACTTGGCGTGAGCGATCATCTCGTGGCGTTTATGATGCCCGCGCATCGATTCAGTGCGGCTCCACTGGATGCGCACCGGGCGGCCCGTCTTTTGCGCGGCCAGAGCCAGCACGATCTGCACGCTCATATCCTCGCGGCCGCCGAACGCGCCGCCGATGGCGGGGTAACGCACCACGATCTGCTCATCGGGCAGGCCCAGCGCATGAGCGATCTGCTCCCGATCCTCGTGCAGCCACTGCCCGCCCACGATGACCTCGATCTTGCCATCGGGCCGCACGAAGGCCAGGCCCGCCTCTGGTTGCAGATACGCGTGCTCCTGGGGATGGGTGCGGTAGGTGTGCTCGACGATGACATCCGCCTGCTCGAACGCGGCGTCTACATCTCCCAGCCTGATTTTGTAATGCAGCAGCACGTTGTCATCCCCTTTTTCGGGATGCACCACGGGCGCACCAGGGTCCAGGGCCTCCTCGATGCTGTACACGCCCGGCAACGGCTCGTATTCGATATCGATGAGGGCCAGCGCCGCCTCGGCCTGCTCCTCGGTCTCGGCCACCACCAGCGCCACCTGGTCGATGATGCTGCGAACCAGACCGCCCTCGCGGCCGCACAGCACCTCCTGGTCGGGCATGATCAGGCCGTACTCGTTTACGGGAACGTCCGCCGCGGCCAGCACCGCGACCACGCCCGGCGCGGCCTGGGCCCGGGATGTATCGAAGCGGGTGATGCGGGCGGGCACCTGCTGCGGCCACAAGATTTTCATGTGCAACTGGCCGGGCATGCTGATGTCGCCCGGATACAGGGCCTTGCCCGTGACTTTCTCTTTGATATCGAATCTGGGGATGGATGAACCGACGGCTCGCATAAACGTATTCCTTGTGGTGGAGTGGTGTAATTTATTGGGGGGGGCGCTCGCGTCGCCCAATGCCCTTGTGATGTCTTCTTGCTCGAGATAAGGATAAAACTTCAGGATGTCTTCAGTTGAGAACCCGCGAGATGCCAGATTTTTGATGATGGCGTCGGAGACGTCATCGTTGCACGTGCAAGAGACGCCCGCCATCATGTCGGGCTCAAAAGTGATGCGATCGAAATAGTACGCTTTTGAAGTCATGGCTATCTCCCTGTGAACTGTGGCGGGCGTTTCTCGATGAATGCCTGCACGCCCTCCTGTTGGCGTTTGCACGACGAAGCGATCACATCGAACCTCTACCGATAAGCTTCTCTGCGATGTTTGATTCGAAAGATGGTCACGATTTCCGTGTCATCATCGATTTCATACAAAATGCGATAAGGGCCCACGCGAAGACGGTAGTCGCGACGGCCATGCAGCTTTTTCACCCCTGTAGGACGAGGATTTTCGGCCAATTGGTCGATTTGCCGCGCAATTTTTTCCGCATAGGGCCTGGGAACGTTACCCAAATCCTTGACAGCGCGTCGAAGGACACGGATTTCATACATTGTCTAGTCCAAGCTCTGCTTTGGCCTGTTCCCAGGAAATAGATTCTTCATTCTGTTCACGTAAGCGCCGCATTTCCAAAGCGTCTTCCAGGTCTTCGAGCCGGGCAATGATTTCCTCCCAAAGCTCATATTCAACGATGACGGCGCGTTTGGCGCCTTGGTCATTGACGACGTATTCAACTTGCAGTTCCGGTTGTGCATTCATTGTGTTGTTTCGTTTTGAATGTGATTGGAATTGTCGGCAATTATTTCCCAACGAACTGCGGCGGGCGTTTTTCGATGAATGCTTGCACGCCCTCTTTGTGGTCCGCGGTGCGCACAGCGATGTCCTGAATCTGCGCTTCGTACTCCAGGGCCTCGGCCAGGGTCATGGCGGCGGTCTTGTTCAACACCCGTTTGGTGAGACCGATGCCCCGGGTGGGGGCTTGCGCAAAACGCCCGGCCATGGCGGCCACGGTCTCGCCCAGCGCCGCCGCGGGGACGACCTGATTCACCAGGCCCAGCGCCAGCGCTTCATCCGCCCGCACCTTGCGGCCCGTGGCCAGCAACTCGAATGCCCGGGCCGGGCCGATGAGCCGTTGCAAATGCCAGCTCACGCCGCTGTCGGGCGCCAGGCCGATGCCGATGAATGCGGTGACAAAGCTGGCCTTATCCGAGGCGATGCGCATATCCGCGGCCAGGGCCAGTCCCAGGCCCGCGCCCGCGGCCACGCCGTTCACCTGGGCGATGACCGGCTTTTCCAGCTCGCGCAGGGCCAGAATCAGGCGATTATAGCCGCGGCGCAAGTGATCGCCCACCGAGAATTTGTCCGTCACCTGCTCGAACTCGGCCAGGTCCTGCCCGGCGCTGAATCCGCGCCCCGCGCCGGTAATGACCACGCAGCGGATCGCGTCATCCCGGGCGCAGGTCTTGATTGCGGCCAGCAGCTCTTTGGTCATGCCCGTGGTCAGGGCGTTCAGCCGCTCGGGCCGGTTGAGGGTGATGGTGGCGACGCCATCAGCGACGTCGAAGAGAATGCTCTCGAAAGCTTGTTGGTTGGTCATGGCTAGCAGCAATCGTGGGATGAAAAGCGGTGTGGTTTGCTTGTGCAAGGGTAGTATAGCACGAATGACGCCTGGCGCTATCCATTTACGACTTCTCGATCAGGAACAGAAACTCACGATGAGAGTTGGGTGCAACCTCGCGCGCCCATTCATTCGTCCATTTCATGCCAGCCATCACATTCTGGCGGTGGTCCACCTCAACCACCCGACGCAATCTCCCCGCCCTCTGGATGGCGGTTTGCAGATCATCCGCAGTGGCGCGTCCACCTGAGCTGTATGAAAGGATGATGTAACGGGCGTTGACAGCCATCAACATCCGTTCGATGGCCTCAACAGCGATAAATCGCCCGGTGTCTGGATTTCGTCTGAATTCCTCGAAAACCGACGCCGCGAGTCTATCCGACGTATCGCGACGGCGCTTGGCTTTTCCGAACAAGGCTGGCCGATCATTGAGAATGATGGTCGTCCATAGATGATAGTAGGCAGCGTATC
>JALWDV010000219.1 GCA_027036755.1 Anaerolineae bacterium | reverse complement strand
TCTCTGGCGTTATTTTACGTTATGTGAAGTTATGTTGCGTAATATGGCGTTATGTTTCGTGATGTGGCGTTAGGGTCCTTTTTTTGGCGTTTCTGGCGTTATGTGGCGTTATGTGGCGTTATGTGGCGATATATGGCGTTTTGTCGCGTTTTCTGGCGTTTTGTAGGGTTATGTGGCGATATGTGGCGTTATATGGCGTCATGTGTCGTTATGTGGCGTTATGTGGCGTTATGAGGCGTTATGTGGCGTTATGTGCCGGTGTATGGCGTTATGTGGCGATATGTGGCGTTATGTGTCCTTATGTGGCATTATGTGGCGTTATGTTTCGTTTTGTGGCGTTTTTTGGCGCTTTGTAGCGTTATGTGGCGTTTTCAGGTGTTATGTGGCGTAATGTGTCCTTATGTAGCGTTATGTGGCGTTATGTGGCGTGAAGTGATGTGATGAGACGTTATCTGGCGTTATGTGATGTTATGTGACGTTATGTGGCGTTATGTGGCGACATGTGGCGGTATTTGGCGTTATGCGGCGTTATGTGGGTTTTGTTTGCGTTTTGTGGCGTTATTTGGCGATATGTGGCGTTAGGTGACGTGATGAGACGTTCTATAGAGTTATGTGACGCTATGTGATGTTATATGGCGTAATGTGGCGTCATGCGGCGTTAAGTGGCGTTATGTGGCGTCATTTTGAGCTATGTGGCTATATGTAGCCTTATGTGAAGTTATGTGGCGTTATGTGGCGTTATGTGGCGATATGTGGCGTTATGTGGCGTTTTCTGGCGTTATGTGGCGCGATGAGCCGTCTTTTGGCGTTATGTGGCGTTTTCTGGCGTTATGTGACGTAATGTGGCGGAGGTGGCGTTATGTGGCGTTTTTTGGCGTTATGTGACGTGATGACACGTTCTGTGGCGTTATGTTACGTTATGTGACGTTATGTTGCGTAATATGGCGTTATGTTTCGTCATGTGGCGTTAGGTGGCTTCTATTGGCGTTTCTGGCGTTATGTGGCGTTATGTGGCGTTATGTGGCGTTATGTGGCGATATATGGCGTTTTGTGGCGTTTCCTGGCGTTTTGTAGGGTTATGTGGCGATATGTGGCGTTATATGGCGTTATGTGTCGTTATGTGGCGTTATGTGGCGTTATGAGGCGTTATGTGGCGTTATGTGGCGGTATATGGCGTTATGTGGCGATATGTGGCTTTTTTGTGTTTTGTGGCGTCATGTGGCGATATGTGGTGTTATGTGGTGATATGTGGCGTTTTGTGGCGTTTTGTGGCGCTGTGTAGCGTTATATGGCGTGATGTGGCGTTATGTAGCGTTATGTGGCGTTATGTGGCGTTATGTGGCGTTACATGGCACTATTTGGCGATATGTGGCGTTTTATGGCGTTATGTGACGTAATGTGGCGTTAGGTGGCGTTATGTGGCGTTTTTGGGCGTTATGTGACGTG
>JALWDV010000218.1 GCA_027036755.1 Anaerolineae bacterium | reverse complement strand
CCCCCGATACTCGCTGCGCTCGTGTTCGGGGGAGGGAGATGACCATCTGCCCGACAGATTTGCAATCCAGCGGGCTCCTCCCCCTGCAAGGCGTCAGCCGAAGCGGGGGGAGGCCGGGAGGGGGGCTCGTTGCCGGGCCAAATTTGAAATTGCTGTTCACCGACGCCAGTGTCTTGTCAAAGTCTCGGCTAAACGACGAAAGCGTCTGGTTATCACGTCATTCCCGCGTCCGCAGGGAGGAGGAATCTCCTCGCCTGCAAGGGGATTTCTCGGTCGCTGCGCTCCCTCGAAATGACGTAGGAGAGCTTATTTTTGGAACATTTTTACGAATTGTCCGCGTTCATCTACGTTCGTCCGCGTCCTATTTACAGAACAATCTCCATGACTTTCCTGAAAAAAGGCCACGAAGACACGAAGATACGAAGGAAAAAGATAAGGTTTGGAGAGGATTTTTTCCGTGAATCCCCTTATTTTTTCTCTGTGTCCTCCGTGCCTCCGTGTTGAAAAACCTTTTTACAGTGCATCCATCTCCATGCCCGCGCAAAAATAAACCGCATCCTGTGAAACCCAACTCCCCCCTCATCCGTACACATGATAGAATGATGACCAGCAGTCTTGCCACCATCCGCATCCTCCCATCGCGTTTCCGTGTCGCCCCGAGGCAATCTGTGAACAACGCGGCAACATCCTCCCCTCCTTCCGAACGCGAATACTTGCTAAAAGCCCAAAAAGGCGATCAGCAGGCTTTCGCTTTCATTGTTCAATCCTATCAGCGTCCGGTTTACAATCTCTGTTATCGTATGCTCGGCAATCAGCAAGAAGCCGAGGACGCCACGCAGGAGACTTTCATCCGCGCTTACACACATCTGGATAGTTACAACCCGAATCGGAAATTCCTCAACTGGGTGCTGACCATTGCATCCAATCATTGCGTCGATCGGCTGCGCAAGCGGCGCATCAACTGGAGCTCGCTGGAGGATGATCCCTATGTCGAGAAAATCCCCATGCCCGAGGCGATAGACCCGCATCGCAGCGCCGAACGCAAGGAAACTGCGGATCAGATACAGCGGTGGATCGATCAACTCTCACCCGATTACCGCACGCCGGTCATCCTTCTTTATTGGTACGGCTATTCCTATGAGGAAATCGCCGCAACCATGGGCGTCTCCGTCTCGGCGATCAAATCTCGCCTGCACCGGGCCCGCAAGCAGATTGCCCAGATGATCGCACAGGCCGAAACGCCCCCTCCTCTTGCATCCTCTCCCGTTCCCACTCCCTGAGTCATCCTCTCATGTACGACTGCGATTCCATTCTCCAACGTCTGTCTCATTATCTCGATGGCGATCTGTCCGAAACCGAGCTGGTTACGCTGCGACGGCAGGCCCGAACGTTGCCCGACTGCGAATCTGTGCTCGACGCCATGCTCTGGGCGCATCAGGCATTGAC
>JALWDV010000217.1 GCA_027036755.1 Anaerolineae bacterium | reverse complement strand
AGTCCCCCGGCTAGAAACAGCGCCCCTGCGGGGCTAGCCGGATTTATCCGGCGCTGTTTTGTAGCCCGGCGACTTCATCGCCGGGCGGACGTGGCAAACGCTTCCAACCGAAATTGGACACACCCTTTTCGTTTTCACCCTCGCGGCCAGCCCCCCTTACAGCATCTCCTTGACCCGCTTTGCCACCTGTTTCGTCATGCCCGGCACGGCTGCGATCTCCTCCACGCTGGCGTTGCGAATGGCGTCGATGCTGCCGAAATGTCTGAGCAGGGCCTGACGCCGCTTCATGCCGATGCCCGGGATATCCTCCAGCCGGGAGCGGGTCATGGCCTTGCCCCGCAGATTGCGCTGGTAGGTCACCGCGAAGCGGTGGGCCTCATCCCGCACCCGCTGCACCAGATACATCTCGGGACTATCCTTGGGCAGACGCACGGGCTCGCTGCGCCCGGGCAAAAAGAGCAGCTCCTCCCGCTTGGCCAGGCCCGTCACCGGCACGACTTCGTACAGTCCCAGCTCCTTCAGCACCTCCACCGCCACGCCCAACTGCCCCTTGCCGCCATCGATGATGAGCAGGTCGGGCAGCAGCTTCCACACGGGATCCACGCGCTGGCCGGGCCCGGCGGGCTGCTCTTCTTCCAGCGCCCGACGGAAGCGGCGGGTCAGGGCCTCGCGCATGGCCGCAAAATCATCGGGTTGGCCCGATTGCGTCACCGAGCGGATTTTGAATCGCCGGTAATCGCCTTTGCGGGGCGCGCCTCGCACGAACACCACCATGCTGGCCACGGTGTTGGTTCCCTGCAGGGTGGAGATATCGAAACACTCGATGCGGGTGGGCGGCTTGGGCAAATCCAGCGCGGCTTGCAGATTAGCGATGGCCTCGGTGTGGCGATGCGCGTTCGCCTGCCATTCGGCCTGCATGGCGGCCAGGGCGCTGCGCGCGTTCTCCGTGGCCATCTCCACCAGCGCCTTCTTTTCCCCCCGCTTGGGAACTCGCAGCGCCACCTTCGCCCCGCGCTTGCTGTGCAGCCACTGTTCGATGATGGCAGTCTCGTCCAGCTCCACGGGCAGTAAAATCTGCGGGGGTAGATACGCAGCCTCATCGTAGAACTGCTGGATGAAGGAGGCCAGCAACGCCTGATTCTCCTCCTCGCCCGCGCCCTCCAGCATAAACGTCTCCCGCCCGATGAGCCGGCCCCGGCGGATGAAGAAGACCTGGGCGCAGGTCTGGCCCCTATCCTGGGCGAAGGCGATGACATCCTCATCCTCCTGGCGGCCCGACACCACCTTCTGCCGCTCCACGATGCGCTGCGCCGCCCGAATCTGATCCCGATACATGGCCGCCCGCTCGAATTGCAGGCGCTCGGCCGCCTGCATCATGCGCCGGTTCAGCTCCGCCATCACCTCGTCGGTCTTGCCCTCCAGAAACTGGCACAATCCGTCGATGATGGCCCGATATTCCTCCTTGCTCACCGCGCCGATGCACGGGCCCGCACAGCGCTTGATATGGAAATAGAGGCAGGGGCGTTTGTCCTGGCCCGTGATCTCCCGATTGCAATCGAGATAGGGGAACACCCGGCGCAGCGCCTCCAGGGTTTGGCGCACGGCCCCGCCGCTGGTGAAGGGGCCGTAGTAGCGGGCGCCGTCGGGCAGCATCCGCCGCACGATGGACACTTTGGGGAAATCATCCTGCCAGTGCACCTTGATGTAGGGATACTGCTTGTCATCCTTCAGCCGGATGTTGTACTGGGGCTGGTAGCGCTTGATCAGCTCGTTTTCCAGGATCAGCGCTTCCAGCTCCGTGTCCGTCACCACCCATTCCAGGTCCGCGATATCCGCGACCAGCCGCCGGGTCTTGGCGCTGTGACTGCTCTGCTCCTGGAAATAAGAACGCACCCGGTGGCGCAGATTCACTGCCTTGCCCACGTAGATGACCCGGCCCTTGTCGTTGCGATAGATGTAACAGCCAGGTTTTGTGGGCAGCGTTTTCAGCTTCGCTTCGAGCTTTGGCGACAGTTGGGGTTTGGACATTGTTCGGGAGGAGGAATCTCCTCGCTTGCAAGGGGATTTCTCG
Source organism: Anaerolineae bacterium (assembly GCA_027036755.1). GTDB lineage: Bacteria > Chloroflexota > Anaerolineae > J102 > J102 > M2005. The sequence continues at coordinate 2,427 of JALWDV010000217.1, read as the reverse complement.
GTCGCTGCGCTCCCTCGAAATGACGCAGGAGAGACGTGATGAGCGATGCGTGATGCGCGACAGCCTCACGCATTACGCATTACGCATCACGCCCGTTGCAGAATCGCCCAACGCGGGCTTTGTCAACCTTCAGCAACCGGCGATCATTCTATTATCGAAACAGATCGCTTTCCTTCGGGCGCAGGAGATCGGCCAGACGCCCGTCGCCGCGACGGTAGGGAACGCCCCGCAGGTGCACGATGGGCAGAGCCTCATCGGTTCCTCCTTGCAGCAACGAGCCCGCGGCCGCGATCTCGTCCGCGGTGCCCAGCACGGTGACGCGCATCTCTCGCCCGAACAGATCCCTGTCGCCCCGGCGGTCGGTGAGGGGCAGCAGGCCCGCTACGCCGATGGCCACGCCCACGGCGCCCTGCCGCCAGGCCCGCCCGTGGCTGTCGTTGATGACGATGGCCACATCCGCGCCCGTGGCCTCGTACAGGCCCTGGCGCAGGCGGCGGGCCGACGCGTCCGGGTCCTCGGGCAAGAGCAGGACTGCATCCTCTTCGCCCACGTTGGATTGATCGATGCCGGCGTTGGCGGATATGAAGCCCAGTCGGTGCGCCACCACAATGAGACCGGGCCGGGTGCGCAGCACTTCGGCGGATTCCGCCAGGATCAATGTCACCAGGCGGGGGTCCTTGTCGATGCTGGCGGCCACGGCCTCGGCCTGGGGCGTGACGACCACATCGGCCAGGCGCACAAAGCGCCCTTCGGCCTTGGAGACGATCTTGGACGTCACCACCAGAACATCGCCGTCGACCAGAGTGACGCCCGCCCGGGCCAGGCCCGCCAGCGCGATCGCCACCAGATCATCGCCCGGCTGCACCATGGGCGCGCCCGGCAGGCCGGTGATGACGAGTTGGGGCGCTGTGGTTTTTGGCGCATTCATAGCGTTCGCTGGGCCGGGCGCGGGGATTGGAGAGCTTGTTTTCTCCGTCCCCCCTCGCCCGTTCCCCCTCCCTCTCAGGCGTCGATGCCGGTGATGCGAATGCCCGCGTTGCGGGTCTTGTAGATGGCGTTGATGGAGATGAGCACCGCAGTCAGGCCCTCGACCACGGCCGCGTTTTGCAGCGCGCCCGCATGCACGCCTCGCATGCCCGCGGCCTGGGCCAGAGCCATCGCGATCTCCCGATCCGCCCGCTTGTTGCCGCACACCAGCACATCGCAATCGATCTGATGCTCGGGATCTGCCAGATGGTGGGCGCTGACATTCTGGAACGCTGCCACGACTCGGGTCTCGGGCCCGACCTGGGCCTGGGCCTCCATCGCGGCGGAGCCGCCGGGTGCGGGCGTGTAGCGTCCTTTCTTCTCGCCCAGCAACGGGGCCACCACCGTCACCATCACCTTGCCCGCCAGGCCAGGCTTGATGCTTTCGATGATGGCTTCCTGGGATTCGTAGGGCACCGAAAGCACCACCACGTCGGCCATCTGCACAGCTTCCAGGTTGCTGGCCCCGCGCAGCCTGACATCACCCAGCTTTTGCCGCAGCTCAGCGGCCACGCGCTGGCCTTTCTCGGATGAGCGGGAGCCGATGACCACGTCCAGGCCCGACCGGGCCCAGCGCATGGCGAATCCAGAACCTTCTGAGCCAGTGCCGCCGATAACGGCGATCACGCCCAATGATTGCATGTCTGTCATAAAATTCTCCTGTTTTGAAAATAGGCGCTCTTACGTCATTTCGAGGGAGCGCAGCGACCGAGAAATCCCCCTGCAAACGAGGAGATTCCTCCTCCCTGCGGTCGTCGGAATGACGTAACAAAGGGTTTTTATCAGTATCTGCGCGGGCTGCGTCCATCCCGCCCGCATCGCGCGGGGCTACGCCCCGAGGGCCTCTCGCAGTACATCCACCACATAATCCTGCTGCTCGTCGGTGAGTTCGGCGTAGATAGGCAATGAGAGCACCTCGTGCGCAGCCTTTTCTGAGACGGGATACGCGCCCGGCTCCAGTTCCAGGAAGCGATACGCGGGCTGTAAGTGCAGCGGGATGGGATAATGCACGCCCACGCCCACGCCGTTATCCTTGAGGTGCTGCACCACCGCATCCCGATCGTAGCCTTCATCCAGCCGGATGGTGTAGCAATGATAAACGGGCTCGGTTTCAGGCAGATGCCGGGGCGCGCTCACGGGCAGATCCGCCAGCAATTCGGCGTAGCGGGCGGCCCGATCCCGACGCCTGGCGTTCCAGTCATCCAGATGCGAAAGCTTTGCGCCCAGAATTGCGGCCTGCATGCCATCCAGGCGATGGCCGTAGCCCAGCTCGTCGTGCTCATACTTGGTCATGCGGCCATGATTCCGCAGCTTGGCCACCCGCTCCGCCACCTGGGGATCATTGGTGACCACTGCGCCGCCATCGCCATAGCAGCCCAGATTCTTGCTGGGATAAAAGGA
>JALWDV010000216.1 GCA_027036755.1 Anaerolineae bacterium | reverse complement strand
CTTCTAAATTTGGAATTGCTGTTGAGCGCTTCAGGCGCGCTACTGCACCCGCACCTGGCCCAAAACCACGCCCTTGTCGCTGAAGTTCACGGGCAGGCGACCGGTGTCGGGATGGTAGACGCCGATTTCCACGAAATATACGCCCGGCGGCGCATTCTCGGGCAGGGTGAGCTGATGCTGTTCCGGGATGATCTGGCCCGGCTGCCAGGCGGAGGTGGGGCTGGCCCCGCCCTGAGGCGCGCTGTCATGGCCCGCCCACACCGCGTCGGGCGGATAAACCAGATGCGTGAATACGATGTAGTCCTTCTCCGGCTTCGTCAGCGCCCGCCACCACAGGTCGATGGTCAGGGTCTCGCCCGGGCGCAGGCTGCGCCTGTCGAACTGAAAGCCGACCAGCTCGATCTGATCGTCGAAATTGACGTGGATGGGATTGGGAACGCTCGCCTCGGTGCGGGGCTGCACGCCGATGGCTCCCAGCGTGACGAAATCGCTGGGCTCGCCGGTGGGCAGACGCGTCCCCGTGGCGTAATCGTACATGCCCACTCGCAGGTGATAAAGGCCGGGCGCAGGCGCTGTCTCGGGAATATGAATGCGATGCGGGTCTGCGATGAGCTCGCCCGGCCGCCAGTCGCTGGTGGGCAGCGCACCCGCGCCGGGATAAGTGTCGTGCTGGGCCTGGATGATGTCGAGATCATCGACCAGATGCACGAAAACGCTGTAATCCCGCTCCAGGGGCGCATCGGTGCGCCAGAACAGCGTCAGCAGGAGATCGTCGCCGGGGCGGGCCTGCTCGCGATCCAGGCTGTATCCCGCCAGGGTGATGTGATCGCCCAGCCGCGCGTTCAGCGTGACGCGGGGTTGGGGCGAGACAGGCGGCGGGGGCGCATAGGCCGCGACAATCCACCTGGGCGCGATGAGGGCGATGAGCAGCAACGCGGCTGCAAAACCGGCCGCGGCCGGGCCGTGCCAGCGTCGGGGCAGCCAGTTGCTCAGGCCAAAGATGATGAGGATGGCGAACGCGCCCAGCGCGGGGAAGAGCAACCGGCCCTGGGGATAACGCATCTGCGCCCATTGCAGCAGGGCCAGAAAGATGACGCCGATCCAGATGGCCAGCACGCCGAACTGGGCCCGCGAAGCGGGCGTCGGCGGTGCAGCGCCGCCACCTTTCCGCGCCCGCCACAGCCGCAGCGGCCAGATGATCAGCAGCCCCGCCAGTCCGGCCAGCGTCAGCCCGGTGTAGACGGCGTAAAGCCAGGAATCGACCACCACGTTGAACCAGCCGAACACGGCCCAGAAGGAGCGCCACACGCCGGGCGCGCGGGCCAGCAACTCCTGGAGGGTGGGCGGCTGGGCCCGCCGCGGCAGGATATCGAACATGGCCTTGAGGAACAGCGGATCGTGATAGAAAATGGCGTTGCGAGCATACCACCACCCACCCGCGGGGATGGCCACGACCGCGGCCAGCAGGCTCCAAACCAGAAAATCCTTGATGGAGCGGGTGCGCCAGGCCCAGATGAGCGCGGTCAGGCCAGCGAGCCCCGCGACGGCTAGGCCGCTGAGCTTGCTGGTGGCGGCCAGTCCCGCCAGCAGGCCCAGAAGCAGAAAATGCCGGGCCCGGGGCGGCTCCTTGCGCCCCAGCAGCCGCATCGTCAGCCAGATGGTCAGCGCGGCCAGGGTCACCACCAGATTATCGTTGTTCACCGCGGCGCTGAGAAAGATGAATTGGGGATTGAACGCGGTCAGGGCCGCAGCCCCCGCGGCCAGGGCCCGATTCCCCGGAAAGACGGCCCACGCCGCGCCATACACCGCCAGCACGGTGATCGCACCCAGAAGCAGCGAGAGAAAACGGGCGATGTGGGCGGCCAGCGCCGCGCCGCGCCAGGGCCACGCGTCCGGCCTGCCGTGCACGATGACGTTCTTGTTCCCGAACGCGTCTCCCTGGCCCATGGCCACGTGGGGGTTGTAGCGGATGACCTGGTCGGCGTTATCGGTGGGGATGCCCGCGGTGACGCCCGCGGCCAGCAAATAGTAGAGGGGCGGCTGGCTGCCTTCCTGATGCCAGGGCGCATGGCCCACATCCTCCGGTCGGGGCAGACCGTGGCCCTCCGTCAGCCAGCGCACATACTCGTAATGCCACACCTCGTCGGGCGATTCGAACAGGGGATTGATCGTCGAATAGCCTGCGCCCAGGAGCAGAAACAGGGCCAGGATGACCAGGATGGGCCAATGAAAACGCCATCGCTTCATGCCGACGATTCCTCCCAACGCCGCGCCCGGATTTTATACATGAAGATGAGCGCCGCACCGCCAAACAAGACGGAACTGAGCAGGGTGAGGATGTTGACCGCGAAACCGGTGGCGATAGCCATATCCAGGGGCATGCCCGTCAGGCCAAAGCCCACGGCCCAGCCCGCCTCGTGTGCGCCAAAGCCGCTGACGGTGAGAAAGGGGATGGCTTTGCCCAGGCTGGCGAAGGTGGCTCCGATGACCACAAAGGGATAGGGGTAGGGCGCGCCCATGGCGTAGAGGAACGCGGTGAACCAGGCGAACACGCCCAGCCAGTTGAGCAGCGACCAGCCCAGGGTGAGAAAATAGACGCGGACGCGCCGCAGTTGCTGGAAAGTCTCCACCATGCGGGCCGCGCCCCGCAACATCTTCTGGGCCCAACCTTTCTCCTGCCATCCCAGCCGCCGCAACAGCCACGCCAGCGCTCGCAGGCCCCATTGCCCCAGCCAGGGCGTCAGAGCCAAAATCAGCACCGAGACGAACAGCAGCCCCGCGGTCACGCCGATGATGGGAGCGGCCTGGGGCGTCAGGTGGGACGCCTGCCACAGGGCGAACGCCAAAAACAGCAGGCCCACGGCCAGATAATCGAATATCCGGGCCAGGATCAGCGCGGCAGCGCTCTCGCCCACGCTCATCCCATGCCATTTGTACATGAAGTAGGGAAAGGTGAGCTCGCCGCTGCGAGAGGGTAAAGTGTTATTGAACAGGCTCAGGGCCAACATCTCAGGCAAAATGTCCAGGGGATGACGCAGATTCAGCAGCACGCCAAAGCGATAGGCCCGCACCACGTTGGTCAGCAGATAAAATCCCCAGCCAACGGCCAGCCAGGCGGGGTCCAGATGCGTCAGCAGGCGCAGGATCTCGCCTGGATCGATCTGGCTGAGAAGCAGCGCCACGATCCCCAGGGTGAGCAGATAGGGCGCCAGTTTGCGAAGCCAGCGTCGCCAGCTCATTGCGTCGGGCCTCCGGTCGCCTGTTTTACGAGGTCAGCCGCCGGTTCGGGCCTTTCACCCGTTCTGGCCCTCTCCCCCATCTCCAGGCGCTTGACCCGCAGCAGAATATCCTCGTTGAGGCGGCGATTGATGGCGATGAGATCGGCCAACATGCCGATGAGAATCACCTGAATGCCGGCGATGAGGAACACCGCGGTCAAAATCACCGACTGGATGTGCCCCTTGCCCTCGCCGATGAGATCGAAGTAGAGATAGCGCAGCCCCAGGAGCATCCCCACGGCCAGCAGGATGACGCCCGCGCCCACGAAGATGCGCAACGGTTCGTACATGGCGTAAATGCGGATGATGGTGGCCGCGGAGCGGCGCAGATAGGCGGGGATGCTGCTGAACAGGCGGCTTTCGCGGGTTTTGGGATTGGTGCGGACGGGCGTGTGAGTCAGGGCCAGGCGCTGCTTGCCCGCCTGGATGATGGTCTCGATGGTGTAGGAGTAGTCGGAGATGACGTTCAGGCGCATGGCCGCTTCGCGGCTATAGGCCCGAAACCCGCTGGTTGTATCGGGGATGTCGGTGTCGGAGGCTCGCCGCACCACCCAACTGCCCAGCTTTTGCAGACGCTTCTTCATGGGCGAAAAGTGTTCGATGGTCTCCACCCGCCGGTCGCCGATGACGATATCGGCCTCGCCCGCCAGGATGGGCGCGATGAGCCTGGGGATGTCGCCGCCGTAGTACTGGTTGTCGCCATCGGTGTTGACGATGATGTCCGCGCCCAGCCGCAGGCAGGCGTCGACGCCCGCGGCGAACGCGGCGGCCAGGCCCCGGTTGCGGGCGAAACGAACGATGTGATCCACCCCCAGGGCTCGGGCCGTCTCCACCGTGCCATCGGTGCTGCCGTCATCGATGATCAGCAGCTCCACTTCATCCACGCCCGGAATGGCGCGCGGGATGTCCGCCACCGTCTGGGGCAGGGTTTCTTCTTCGTTCAGGCAGGGAATTTGGACGATGAGTTTCATGGCGGAGGGCTCACAGCGCCCTCCATTTTAGCACATCTCAGCGTCAGCCTTTGAACTGTGCGGCGAAGCGGGAGCCTTTTTCTTCCTCCCTGGGCGTAACCAGGACGCGGACGAACGCGGATGAACGCGGAATCGGGAAATAGAACGTAGCTACCTTGACAATTTCACATTACGTCATTCAGCAATTTCAAATTTAGAATCCGCAAGCGGAAAGGAGGCGACTTCACCCCTCCCGGCCTCCCTTTGGCCCCCACCCCGAC
>JALWDV010000215.1 GCA_027036755.1 Anaerolineae bacterium | reverse complement strand
GTCGCCATCAAGTCGCTACCACTTGCCCTCTTTTTAGCGGAAACTAAAGAACGTATGCCAGTTGGTTGTCTTTTTCCACTCAAACCTGACAGGTTCTCGTAATCTTGGCGGTAAGATGTGCGCTTTTAAGCCAGCAACGAAGCGTGCAAGGCTCTGAATCGCTGCCAAAGGAACCTGTCAGGTTAGTTCAAGCGAAAACGACCTTAGCAGTTACCCTTTTTCTGTGAAAATCTGTGAAAATCTGTGGTTAGGATAAAAACGCCTGTGTCCAGTTGACATCTGTCGGCGCGCCAGATTACCGCAATTTGAGCCGAAGTGGGTATAATATCCGACTGACAACGCTGCATAGAACGCAGCCAGCGCAACCTTAGCAGTTACAATCTCATTCCGAACAAGGTGGAATTCCCGTGCCGTTCAATCCTTTTCGTCGCGCAAAGATCGACGTCGAAGATCAACAGAAGATAGACAGAAGTCTGAGCAAAACCCGAGGCGGCGTGCTGGGTCGCCTGGGAACGCTCTTCCAGGCCAACGAGATCACGGAAGATCTCTGGGAGGAGCTGGAAGAGATTTTGATCATAGGCGATGTGGGGGTGGAAACCACCCTCAAGCTGGTGGAGGCCACCCGGGAGCGCGTCCGGCAGGCGGGCGTCAAGAAGGTGTCCGATGCGTATCAAATTCTGAAAGAGGAGATGGTGCGCATTTTGCAGGCCGATGCGCCGCCGTTGGATATCGACAATCCTCATCGTCTGCTGACGGTGGTGCTGGTGGTGGGCGTGAATGGCTCGGGCAAGACCACCACCATCGGCAAGCTGGCCAAGTATTATCGCATGAGGGGCAAGCGGGTGGTGCTGGCCGCGGCCGACACCTTCCGCGCAGCCGCCATCGATCAGCTCAAGGTGTGGGGCGAGCGGGCGGGCGTCTCGGTCATCGCCCACAAGCCGGGCGGCGATCCCGGGGCTGTGGTCTATGACGCCATTCGCGCCAGCCAGGAATCTCGGGACGCGGACATTCTTTTCATCGACACCGCGGGCCGATTGCACACCAATTACAATCTGATGAAGGAGATGGAGAAGATCCGGAATGTGGCCCAGCGGCAGGTGCACAAAGCGCCCCACGAGGTGCTGCTGGTGCTGGACGCCACCACGGGCCAGAACGCCATCACCCAGGCCGAAAAGTTCGGCGAGAGCGTGGGGGTGACGGGCGTTGTCCTCACCAAGCTGGATAACACGGCCAAAGGCGGCGTGGTCATCGCCATCGCCCATCGTCTGGGCGTGCCGGTGCGGTTCGTGGGCACGGGCGAGGGCATCGATGACATCGCCGAGTTCGATCCCTGGGTCTTCGTCGATTCTCTCCTGGAGCATGATCAACACGCGGGCGATGGCGATTGAGACATCGCCCATACCCCAAAATTCTATCCGCAAGGAGCCAACCATGAGCGAAACGCTGAATTTGTT
>JALWDV010000214.1 GCA_027036755.1 Anaerolineae bacterium | reverse complement strand
TCCCCCGCCAGTCGCTCCGCCCCTTTGCAGAGGAGGGAGCCGCTGGTTTGCAGGGGATTTTGTCGGATCGAGGGAAATCCCCTCGCTTGCGGGGGGGCTGAGGAGGGCTTTCTCTCGCAAACGCGAAAACCATAACTGCTAAAGTCGTTTTCGCTTGAACTAACCTGACAGGTTCCTTTGGCAGCGATTCCGAGCCTTGCACGCTTCGTTGCTGGCTGAAATCCGCACATCTTACCGTCAAGGTTACGAGAATCTGTCAGGTTTGAGTGGAAAAAGATAACTACACATCATCCAAGACGGCGCTCGGAAGATGAGTTCCCTGCGGGGCAAGTCGCAAGGGACAAGTAGCAGGTGCAACGTGATTTCGCCGACAGCGCTGAACCTGCCACCTGCCACCTGCGACTTGCTACAAAGATCGACAACTTTTTCTCGATCTCAATGCGCTAAGCGCCCATCTCCCTTTCAGTGCCGCTAGAATCGCCCGTCAGGGAGCAATCTCTCGGGCGGGCGATTCTTGTTCTGAAAAAGCTGCGTGAACCGCTGGAGGGCGTTTCAAAATTGGGGCGAGCTGGCCGACTGATGAATGTTGACAAAGTTGTTCTGTTTGGGCCAGGGCGCTTCGCGCCCGCCGCCAGCGCCGGGGGATGAAGTCCCCCGGCTAGAAACAGCGCCCCTGCGGGGCTAGGGCGGACGTGGCAGACGCCACTCGGCAACGCTTGGCGACGGACGGTCGGCAAAATTTGCCCCCCAAATTGGAACGCATCCGAACCGCTGGATCAGATCTTGACAAAGCGCCCGAGTAAGGGTAGAATAGCTTTTGCAATCAAATACAAGCCGATGTGGCGGAACTGGCAGACGCGCTGCGTTCAGGGCGCAGTGGGCATTGGCCCGTGGGGGTTCGAATCCCTCCATCGGCACCTATTTTCCCCGTTTCAGACGGGGTTTTTGTTTGTTTGGAACCAGGGGTGAAGTGAAGTAGAATAGAAGTCCGATATGCACCATTCCCGGGCGAAAATGAATCGGGTGCGTCCTATTTCGGTTGAAGAAACAGCAACGCCGCCAGCGCCGGGGGATGAAGTCCCCCGGCTAGAAACAGCGCCCCTTCGGGGCTAGCCGGATTTATCCGGCGCTGTTTTGTAGCCCGGCGACTTCATCGCCGGGCGAACGTGGCGAACGCCACTATAGCGATTCGGGTTGTGAACATTCATCATTCGGCCAAAACGCCCGGCTGGCCCTAACTCATTTAGGACGCACCCAAATGAATCACACAGGTTCAATCATGACGCGACGGACATCTCCCCCTAAACAACTACTGACTCTGCGTCAGGCTGCTATCTTCATCGGCATCGTGGCGCTGGCGATCTTTGCGTTTATGTATGGCCGCAACGCGTTGCGCTATCGTGAATTGCAAAAAGAGCTGGCGAAAATGGACGCGAACATCGCGGCCGTGGAGGAGGAAAAGAAGGACATCGACCGGGAGTTCGATGAAAGCATCTCTCCCGCGGTGGTCGAGGATTTTGTGCGCAAAGCGCTAAACTGGGTGCGACCGGACGATGAGGTGATCGTCATGGTGGGCCCGGACGCGTCCGCGCCCCCGCAGGAAGAATCGCCATCCGAGCTAAAGAACCCGGGGAATGGAACGGACGACGAAAATTCCAAGGCCAATTGGCAATTGTGGCTGGAATTGCTGACGGGTGAAAATTCTGCGGGAGAGTGATGGGCGTTTTTCGATGACGGCGCGCGGGATTGAACGCGACGCTGTTTCGGACGCGCCCCTTCGGGCTGAATCTGACAGGGGCCTTCGGAGCCTGCTATAATGCAAGATATGGAAGTCATCCTCACCCATGAGCACGCGGATTTCGACGCGATGGCGAGCCTGTTGGCGGCCAGCAAGCTCCATCCGGACGCCATCCCCGTGCTTCCGCGTAATCTCAACCGCAATTTGCAGGATTTTCTCACCCTGTATCGCAGCGCATTGCCCTTTCGCACGGCGGATGAATTGCCGCGCCGCCGCGTCTCGCTGGGGATTTTCGTGGATTGTCAATCGGCGCAACTGGTGCGGGGAATGACGCAAAAAACGCCCGTGCGCGTCATCGATCATCACAAATGCCGCGAGAATCTCCCCGAGCATTATCATTGCTGGTCCGAGCAGGTGGGAGCCGCCACCACCATCCTGGTGGAACAAATCATCGGCCGGGGCATTCAGGTGACGCCCGTCGAAGCCACCCTGCTCATGCTGGGCATCTATGAAGACACGGGCAGTCTCACCTATCCCAGCACCACATCCCGCGATCTGCGCTGCGCGGCCTGGCTGGTGGATCAGGGGGCCAAGATGGATGTGGTGCGCGCGTTCCTCCACCATCCCCTTTCGCCAGCGCAGCAACGGCTGTTGGAGCAGCTTTACGAAGCCGCCGAAACCTTCGAGATCAAAGGGCACACCGTGGTGATTGCCTCGGCCCGCGTGCAGGAGCCGGTGGAGGAGATCAGCACCCTGGCCCACAAGCTGCGCGATCTTTACGAGCCGGATGCGTTGTTCCTGTTGATGGATCTGTCGGAGCACGTGCAGTTGGTAGCCCGCTCCACCACCAACAACATCCATGTGGGACGCATCGCCCGGGCTTTGGGCGGCGGCGGACACGCCCGGGCCGCGGCCGCTCTCATGCGGGAACAGCCCATCCCCGCCATCCGCCAGCGCATTTTTGCGTTGCTGGAAGAGCTGGTGCAACCGCAAATGACAGTGCAAGAGATCATGTCGTGGGGCGTCACCACCGTCAGCGCCGACGACAGCGTGGCGGAGGTGGCTCGGCGCATGAGCATCCGCGGCCATGAGGGATTTCCGGTGGTGGATGAACGCGGCCAATTGCAGGGCCTTGTCACGCGGCGCATCATCGATAGGGCCATGCGACACGGTATGAAAAATGAGCCGGTGCGACGGGTGATGCGCACGGGCGCTGTCACCGTGCGTCTGGATGACCCGGTGCGCGTGGTGCAAAAACGGATGATCGAAAGCGGCTGGGGGCAGATTCCGGTGGTGGACGGAAGCGGAAAGATGGTTGGCATCGTCACCCGCACCGATCTGCTGAAACTGTGGGGAGAGGAGATGCTCCCCGCGAGTCCCTTCGTCGCAGAAATCATCGAGGAGCGGCTGCCCGCAGGCCTCATCAAACTCTTGCGGCGCATTGGCCAGGTAGCCGCCGAAATGGGATATCCAATTTACACGGTCGGCGGCTTCACACGCGATCTATTGTTGAACCGCCCCAATTTCGATGTTGATTTCGTGGTGGAGGGGGACGCGGTGGCGTTGGCCCAGGCATTGGTCCGGGAACTCGGCGGACGCGTGCGGCCTCACCGGCGTTTTGGCACGGCAAAATGGATTCGGGATGAAAAAGCCTTCTCCGCCAACCAGATATTGCCCGACGGAGCGCCCGCAAGCATCGATTTCGCCACTGCCCGCACCGAATTTTACGAGGCTCCCACCCTGCTGCCCGTGGTCGAGCGATCCAGCATCAAACTGGATTTGCACCGCCGCGATTTCACCATCAACACCCTGGCCATCCGCCTGGATGGCAGACACTGGGGCGAATTGCTCGATTTCTACGGCGGGCGCAACGATCTGGAGGAAGGGATCATCCGCGTCCTCCACTCTCTGAGCTTTATCGAAGATCCGACGCGCATTTTGCGGGCCATCCGATTCGAACAGCGCTTTGGCTTCACCATCGAACCGCGCACAGCGGAACTGATATCCGAAGCTGTGGACTTGCTTCACCGCGTAAGCGGCCCGCGCATCCGGCATGAGCTGGAGTTGATTTTGCAGGAGAAGACGCCCGAAAAGGCTTTGCGCCGTCTGTACGAAATCGGCGTGCTGCGAGAGATCGACGGCGATCTGGGCTGGGATGACAGCCTGGACGAGAAATTCAGGCGGTTGCGCCAGGAAGTGGCTGCGTCGCCCGAGCCTCCCGCGTCCATCGAACGTCTTTACTTCGCACTGTGGATGTATGATATGACGCCCGGGGCGCACAAACGCATTTTGGAGCGCCTGCGTCTCACCAGCGCCACGGCCAAACTGGTGAAAGAAGGAGAGCGTCTGCGCTCCCGCACCCCGGATATCCTCCGGCCCGACATCCCTCCCTCGGAATTGGATCGATTGCTGCACCCCTTCAGCGACGCCATTCTGCTCACAGCCCGGGCAGCGGTGGATGATCCCCTGTTTCGGAAACGATTGGCGTTTTATCAAAAACAACTGCGCCCTCGCCAGATTCACGTCTCGGGCGAGGATTTACGCAGGTGGGGCGTCAGGCCCGGCCCCATCTATCGTCAGGTGTTTCAGCAGGTGCGGGCCGCGCTGCTGGATGGGCGCATCCACACGCCCGAAGAGGAAATCGCGTTGGCCAAACGGATTTTGCGAAAGGAAGGCTATGCGCTCGATGAGAGCTGACAGCCGATTTCCCTCGATCCGACAAAATCCCCTGCAAACCAGCGGCTCCCTCCTCTGCAAAGGGGCGGAGCGACTGGCGGGGGAGGATCGGGG
>JALWDV010000213.1 GCA_027036755.1 Anaerolineae bacterium | reverse complement strand
GGCCCGCCCCCGCAGCATCCCTTCCCCCAGCACGTCGCTTATTCCCCTGGCGGCATCAAGCCCAACCATCGCAGCCAGAGCCAGCTCGATGACGACGTGCGGGCCTTCTACGACTACTGGAAATCCCGCTATCTCATGGACGCGGGAACCAACGCCCAGGGCGAGCAGATGTATCGCGTCTCCTACGGCGATACGAATCCCGACCGCACCGTGTCCGAAGGCCAGGGCTACGGCATGATCATCACCGCCATCATGGCGGGTTACGACATCCAGGCCCAGGTTTATTTCGACGGCCTGTGGCGTTACGCCCGCGCCCATCCCAGCGATGTCGATCCCCGGTTGATGGGCTGGCAAGCGCCGCCCGATCCCGCCACAGGCAACGACAGCGCCTTCGACGGCGACGCGGACATGGCGTATGGCCTGCTTCTGGCCCATGCCCAGTGGGGCGATAGCGGAGACATCGACTACATGGCCGAAGCCTCGACTCTGCTCACCGCCATCAAAGAATCCACCATCGGGCCCGCCAGTCATCTGACCAAGCTGGGCGATTGGGTGGTGGATGGCGATGGAGACGGTTACAACCAGTGGACCCCGCGCAGCTCCGATTTCATGCCGGGGCACTTTCGCACCTGGGGCCGGGCGACCAACGATGTTCCATTCTGGGATCAAGTCGTCGCCGCAATTCAGAGCGATATCGATGGCATCCAGACGAATTACAGCCCGAACACGGGCCTGTTGCCCGACTTCATCGTGCGAGAAACGGGCGGCCACGCGCCCAAGCCCGCGCCGCCCAACTTCCTGGAAGGCCCCCACGATGGTCACTACGACTACAATGCAGGCCGCGCCCCCTGGCGCATCGGCACAGACGCCTTGCTGAACAACGACGCCAAGTCCTTCGCCCAGGCGCAGAAGATGGCCAACTGGATTGTACAGAGCACCAACGGCAACCCGGCCAACATCAAACCGGGATACATGCTGGATGGCGCGCCCTATGACAACTACTTCACCAGCTTTTTCGTCGCGCCTTTTGGCGTGGCGGCGATGACCACGCCTGGCAATCAGACCTATCTCAACAATCTCTACGATCTGATTTATCAGCGCCATGAGGATTACTACGAAGATTCGGTGAACCTGCTTTCTATGCTGGTGATGACAGGCAATTTCTGGGATCCCTTCGACGCGCCCGCGGTTGCACCGGATGACGTGGGCGTCTCGCTGGCGGGAACAACGCCGCATCTGACCTGGACGCACAAAACCGGTGATCTCTCCTATCAGATATGGCGCAGCAACGCGCCCTACTTCGATCCTGATACGACGGGCGCACTGCTGGCTACAGTCGACGCGCCAGGCGTGGAGACCATGAGTTACGCAGACGCCACGCTGCCCGCGGACGCCACCGCCTACTATCTGATTCGCGGGGTCAACCGCCCCGGCGACGTCTCAGCCGGTTCCAACGAAACAGGCGTGTTCAGATTTCCCTTGACGCCCGGCGCACCATGATCCCCCTCTCGCTGCCATGAATCGTCGTCTCTCCCTTCGCCGCGATCTGGGATTGCAACTCCTGGCCCTCTACATTCTGTTCATCGGGCCGGTGCTGGTCGGCGCGCTCATCTTCGATATAGCCACGCGGCGCAATCTGGAACGGGATATCCAGGCCCAGGACCTGGCTCTGGCCCGGGCCATGGCCCTGGAGACCAACGCCCTTCTCACCAACGCGGCGCAGACCGTGGCCAATCTGGCCGCGCAGCCGGAAGTCATCACTGCCGACGAGACGGGCATGCGCGCGTTGTTCAGCGATCTCATGCTCGGGCGCAGCGACATCAACCTCATCTACCGCCTGGGGTCCGATGGCGTCATGCTCTACCATTATCCCGAAGGCCCCTCCAGCACCGTGGGCGTAGATTTCTCCTTTCGGGAATACTTTCAGCGCGCCCGGCAAGAACGAGCGCCCCTGTTTTCCGCCGGGCGCATCTCGCCCACCACGGGCAAGCCTGTGGCCACCGCGGTGATGCCATTGTGGGATAATGAGGGGCGTTTTCTGGGCGTGGTTGCCACCAACCTGGCCCTGGCCGAACTCAGCGACACCCTGGCCGAGGTCATCGGCGATCCGAACCAGGATCAGGTGATCAGCATTGTGGACGCGCGGGGTCAGGTCATCGCCTATCCCGGCCTGCTGAACGCCCTCGCGGGCGCGGACACCCTGCTCACCGTGCATCTGCGGGAAGATATCGGCCTGCCCAGCAATTTGCTGCCCGATTGGGGGGAATGGCGGGACGGCGTGGTCGAAGCCGTGCGTCAGGGCGAGACGGGATCGACCATCTCCATTGCGCCCGACGGCAGCCAGTGGATCCGCTCTTATGTGCCCATTCCCGTGGCCAACTGGGGCGTCATCGTGCAGCGGCCCACCCGCATGGCCTTCGCTACGGTGCAGCGTTTCCATCGGCTGCTCATGGTCGCTGTGGCCCTCTTCATCATCGGAGGCGCGCTTTTCTGGCTGGTGCTCTCCCACCGGGTCATCCATCCCATTGGCCTGGTCACCGAATTCAGCAAACGCGTGGGCTCTCATTCACCCGATTCGGCCCGCAGGCATGTAGACCTGGCCCCTCTGGCCCGCCGCCAGGATCAAATGGGCGAACTCGCCCGATCTCTGCAAAAGATGGCCGCGGATATCGACCGTCGTTTCGGGGAGCTTTCCACCCTGTTGGAGATCAGCCGCAAGGTGGTCAGCTCCCTGGATGTGGAGGAAGTGTTCGACAGCATCCTGGATGAGGCCCAGCGCCTGTTGAGCGCGGATCGCAGCGCCATCGTGGTGCTAGATGAACGTTTGGGGGTGTTCCGCATTCGCGCCAGCCGCGGACTTTCGGAATCCTATGTGCAAGAGCTGCGCATCGATCCCAGTCAGCCCTACTCGACGGCCATGCGGGCGCTGGAGACCGGTTCGCCCGTCAAGGTGGTGAATACGGAAATCGACGTCGATTACGCGGATTTCCGGGAGCGGGCGCGGCGCGAGGGCTTTCGCTCCATCCTGGCCGCGCCGCTGCTCACGCAACATGCGCCTCCCGCGGTGCTGCTGCTTTATTCCAATGTGCCTCACGATTATTCGAACACCGAACTGGAGCTGGTGGCCAGTTTCGCCAATCATGCGGCCATGGCCATGGAGAACGCGGTGCTCTTCGCCCGCTCCGACGCCCAATTGCAGGAGCAAACCCGGCGGCTGGAGGCCATCATCGAAAGCCTGCACGATGGCCTCATTCTGGAAAGCCTGATCGGCGAGGTGCTTTACTGTAACAACCGGGCGTCGGAGTTGCTGGGCGTGCGGCGGTCGGTGGCCTGCCGCCGTCATTCGGCCGACCTGGTGCGGATTCTGCTGCGCACCGCGGAATCGCCGCGGCAGGCGCAGGTTGCGCTGGATGAGCTCATCCGCCAGGGAAGCGGCTTTGTGGATGTGACCCGCGCCGGGCCCGATGGCCGTCCTCAGGACCTGCGCATTCAGGTGTTCGAGGTGACCGACGCCCGGGGCGAAGTCATTGGCCGGGGGCAGTTCTGGCAGGACATCACCCGCGACAAGGACCTGGATCGGATGAAATCCGCGCTGCTCTCCACCGTCTCCCACGAATTGCGCACCCCCCTGGCCGCGATCAAAGGCTACGCCTCCACCCTGCTGGCGCAGGATGTGGTGTGGGATGCAGCCACGCAGCGGGAGTTCATCCAGACTATCAGCGATGAAGCGGATCGGCTGGCCGCGCTGGTGAACAGCCTTCTGGACCTGTCGCGGCTGGAAGGGGGCGCGCTGGAACTGAATCGAGAGCCCCTGGACATGGTCGCTCTGATCCGGGAGGTGGCGCTGCGGGAAGGACGGCGGCTGGGCGTGGACATCCTGGTTCATGCGGATGAAGAGCCGCCTCTGGTGGAGATCGACGCGTTGCGCATGGAAACCATATTGCGCAATCTCATCGACAACGCGTCGAAGTACTCTCCACCAGACCAGCCGGTGGAGATCATCCTGGAGCTCGAGGAGGACTCTCTGGAAGTGTGCGTGCGGGATTATGGCCCGGGCGTGCCCGATGATCAGAAAACCCGCATCTTCCTGCGCTTCTATCGCGGGCAGGTGGATCGAGGCCAGCGCATTGGCGGCGCGGGCCTGGGCCTGGCCATCTGCAAGGGCTTTGTAGAAGCCCACGGCGGCCGCATCTGGGTGGAGGACGCCCATCCGGGCGCGCGCTTCTGTTTTCTCATTCCCCTGCCCAAAGAGCCAATTTCGTAACACGTGATGCGTAACGAGCTCACGCATTACGCATTACGAATCATGCCCGTTGCAGATTCGCCCGACATGGGCTTTGCAACCTTCAGCAACCAGCGAGCATCTATTTTCAAAGCAGACGCCACGCGCGGCTGCACGCCGATAACGAATGAAATTCCCACATTACGTCATTTCGACGACCGTAGGGAGGAGAAATCTCCTCGTCTGCAAGGGGATTTCTCGGTCGCTGCGCTCCCTCGAAATGACGTGGGAGAGCCTATTTACGGAACAGTC
>JALWDV010000212.1 GCA_027036755.1 Anaerolineae bacterium | reverse complement strand
AACGTTACATAACATCACTTAACGTCACATATCGCCACATAACGCCACATAACTCTGCATAACGCCACATAACGCCACATAGCGCAACATAACGCCACATATCGCGACATAACGCCACATACCGCGACATAACGCCAGATATCACCACATAACACCACGTTATACCACGTTACACCCATAACACCACATGACACCACTTGACACCACATAACGTCAAATAACGTCAAATGTCGTCACATAACATCATATAACGTCAGTTAACGTCACATAACATCACATAACGTTATATAACGCCACACAACGCCACATAAATTCACATAACGTCACATAACATCAAACGACGTCACAAAACGCCACGTAACGCCCCATAACGCCATATAACGCAACCTAACGTCACATACCACCACGTAACGCCACATAACTCCA
Organism: Anaerolineae bacterium; assembly: GCA_027036755.1. Taxonomy (GTDB): domain Bacteria; phylum Chloroflexota; class Anaerolineae; order J102; family J102; genus M2005. Next base: position 1,034 of record JALWDV010000212.1, on the reverse strand, counting down.
CATATCGCCACCTAACGCTACTTAGCGCCACATAACGCCACATAGCTCCACATAATACCACATATCACCACATGACACCACACAACCCCACATATCACCCATAGCGCCACATAACGCCATATATCGTGACATAACGCCACATACCGCCACATAGCGCCACATATCACCACATAACACCACATAACACCACGTAACATCCATAACACCGCATGACACCACATGACACCACATAACGTCAAATAACGTCATAGCTCCACATAACGCCACATAACACCACATAACACCACATATCAGCACATAACATCACATAATACCACATAACTCCCATAACACCACATGACACCACATAGCACCACATAACGTCAAATAACGTCAAATGACGTCACATAACATCACATAACGTCAGGTAACGCCACATAACGCCACATAACGCCAGACAACGCCACATAACGCTACCTAACGCCACATAACGCCACATAGCGGCATATAACCCCCCATAACGCCACATAGCGCCACATAGCGCCACATAACGCCACGGAATATCACCTATCACCGCATGACACCACATAACACCACATATCACCCATAACACCACAGGATACCACATAACACCACATAACGTCAAATGACGTCACATAACAATACATAACTTCAGATACCGTCACACAACGTCACATAGCGTCACATAACGCTACATAGCGCCATATAACGCCACAAAAAGCGACATATCGTCACATAACTCCACATAGCGCCACATAACGCCACATAACGCCAGATATCGGTACATAACGCCACATAGCGCCACATAACGCCACATATCACCACATACCACCACATAACTCCACATAACATCCGTAACACCACATGACACGATATAAAACCACATAACGTCAAATAACGTCAAATTACATCACATAACATCACATAACGTCAGGTAACGTCACATGACATCATTTAGCGTCACATAACGCCATATAACGCCACATAACGCCACATAACGCCACATAGCGCCCCATAACGCTACATAACTCTAC
>JALWDV010000211.1 GCA_027036755.1 Anaerolineae bacterium | reverse complement strand
GGCCGCCTGTCTGCCTGCGCAGACAGATCCAGCGGGACGAAAAATGTCCCCGGAGGGGGACATGCGGCGGAACGCCCTCAGACCTGAATTCATTCGGCGTTTGGAAAACGGAACAACCGACTAAACTATTACAGTCTCGAAAATAAGGGGTGCGTTTCAAAATTGGGGCGCGCTGGCCGACTGATGAATGTTGACAAAGTAGTCCTGTTTGGGCCAGGGCGCTTCGCGCCCGTCGCCAGCGCCGGGGGATGAAGTCCCCCGGCTAGAAACAGCGCCCCTGCGGGACTAGCCGGATTTATCCGGCGCTGTTTTGTAGCCCGGCGACTTCATCGCCCGGCGGACGTGGCAGACGCCACTCGGCAACGCTTGGCGACGGACGGTCGGCAAAATTTGCCCCCAAATTGGAACGCACCCGAAAATAAGGAGGCCGTAACGATTTCGGGCATGGTTCATTCTCATTCAAAACCATCTTTACAATTTCTCCGTCAAACGTCATACGTCAAACGTCAAAAAGAGCCTGTTTCGCCACGTTTTGACGTTTGACGCTTTACGTTTGACGTGCTTTGCCAGGCGTTGACCCTATTGAAATTGTAAAGCTGATGGAAGGACGATCTGAACCATGCCCAATTTCGGATATGGTTCAATCGGATTTCTAGGGGCGCGATGGTTCGCCGTTGCAGACTTCCGGGGTCTAAGTGAACGTCTGAAAATTGCTTCCCTTTTTCGTAACTGCTAAGGTCGTTTTCGCTTGAACTAACCTGACAGGTTCCTTCGGCAGCGATTCAGCACCTCACACGCTTCGTTGTTGGCTGAAAACCACGCATCCTGCCGCCAAGGTTACAAGAACCTGTCAGGTTTAAGTGAAAAAAGACAACCAACTGGCATAGGTTAGCAGTTACCCTTTTTCCGAGGTTTTCGCGTCTGCGAGAGAAGGCCCCCCTCAGTCCCCCCGCAAGCGGGGATGTCATCCTCGCCCGAAAAAATCCTTTGCAAACCAGCGGCTCCCTCCCCTGCGAAGGAGCGAAGCGACTGGCGGGGAAGGGCCGGGGTGGGGGCGAAGTCACGGCTAAACGCCGAAAGCGCCTGGTTATCACGTCATTCCGACGACCGAAGGGAGGATGAATCCAGCCCGAAGGGCGCTTCGCTGGCTTCCTCGGTCGCTACGCTTCCTCTGAATGACGTTATCAGAGGACTTTGCAAAACCCTGCAAGAAAACCAATCAAAACTTGCAACCAGCAAGCAATTTTGCTATAATTGTATTTGCTGTTGGGGGATAGTTTAATCGGCAGAACGGGTGACTCTGGATCACTTAGTTGGGGTTCGAATCCCTGTCCCCCAGCCTCAACTCCTCGGCTCGATGCCGGGGAGTTTGAATTTTGCTGCAACGGTTAACTACTAGCGTAGCAAGGCCAAAAACCACGCAGACACGACGACACGAAGGCGCGAAGGGTGAGAAATAAGGATTTTCTCCGTGTCTTCGCTCCTTCGCGCCTTCGTGGCAATACATTTTCCAGGTCGAATCAGGCTACCTGAGCAGTTACTGCAACGGTCTCTGGAGCGGCGGCTGGTGGGGCGCAGGCTGGTTGATGTATCGTCGTCTGGTTGGCCTGGCCGCTTCGTATCGGCGCCGGCGTCTGACTCATTATCGCTCCCATCAGGCGTAACAGCCTGACCCCGATCAATCTCATCGCTCCCACCACATCTCCCCCACCGAAAGAGACGGCCCAGGACATTTTGCGCAGGCGTTACGCCCGCGGCGAGATCGCCCGGGAGGAATTCCTGGCAATGCGCCGAACCCTCGCCGATTGATCCCGACCCATTTCCCCGCGCATCGCCCTTCGTCACCGACGGGAAGGAGCGCTCCCATAACAGGCTCCTTCCCGTCGTTTTTTGTGCAATAATTGCGTCCGCCCGAGTCTCCCAACGCCTCCCCCGCCCGTCACCGGGCAAGGGAGGTCTGGGCGGGCGTTTTCGGTCGAATCTCAGGCGAAGGCCAGCTCCAATTCCTCTTTGGCCTCGGTTTCGGGCATGGGAGGCAGGGTCTCGTTGTTCGTCCCGGCGATGAAATCTTCCAGCTTCTTGCGGGCCACATCGTCGGTGAACTGGACGGGCGGGGATTTTTTGAAATAGGCGCTGGGGGCGATGAGCGCGCCCTTCAGCCCGCGATCCAGGCCCAGCTTGGCGCAGCGCACCGCGTCGATGATGACGCCCGCGCTGTTGGGGCTATCCCACACTTCCAGCTTCAGCTCCATGTTCAGGGGCACGTTGCCGAAGGTGGTGCCTTCGATGCGAATGTGCGCCCATTTGCGATCTTGCAGCCAGGCGATGTAGTCGCTGGGGCCCACATGGATGTTCTCGTCAGTCAGTTCCGATTCGCTGACCTGGCTGGTGACGGCCTGAGTCTTGGATATCTTCTTGCTGACCAGCCGGGAGCGCTCCAGCATGTTCAGGAAATCGGTGTTGCCGCCAAAGTTGAGCTGATAGGTGCGATCGATGCGCACGCCCCGATCCTCGAACAGGCGGGTGAGAATGCGGTGGGTGATGGTGGAGCCCACCTGGCTCTTGATGTCGTCGCCAATGATGGGCAGGCCTGCATCGTAAAACCGCTGCTGCCATTCAGGATCGCTGGCGATGAACACCGGCATGGCGTTGACCACGGCCACGCCCGCCTCAAGCGCCTGCTCCATGTACCAGCGCACAGCCTCCTCGCTGCCCACGGGCAGATAGTTGACCAGCACATCCGCGCCGCTGTCGCGCAGCGCCTGGGCCACATCCACCGGCTCTTCGGGCGATTCCGTGATGACCTGCTTCAGGTAATAACCCAGGCCGTCCATCGTGGGCCCGCGCATCACTTCCACACCCATGAAAGGCGGCTCGTGGAAGACATAGGTGTTGTTCTGGCCCGAGAAAATGGCCTCAGACAGATCCTTGCCCACCTTGTCGGCATCCACATCGAAGGCAGCCACGAATTCCACGTCCCGGATGTGATAGCCGCCCAGATTGACGTGCATCAGGCCAGGGATGAAGTCATCATCCTTGGCGTCTTGATAGAAGTAAACGCCCTGGATGAGCGCGGATGCGCAATTGCCTACGCCAACGATAGCAACGCGAACTTTGTCAGACATGAGAAGTCTCCTTGAGAAGTGAGTGTTGTGAAAGAAAAGTCAAAATTGTCGAAACAAGAGATAGAGCGAGCTTGGAACGGAAGTGAGCGGCGTCGCCGCCCGCCCCGACGCTACGCCTCCATCGGTTTTACGCTCGCCCGCACGATGAGTTCACCGCGCAGGAAAATATCTGTAACGGGCTTGTTCTCCAGGGCTGTCAGCAATGAGACGACCGCCAGGCGTCCCAGTTCGCGGGTGCGCTGCTCCACCGTCGTCAGCGGCGGAATGCTGATCTCGGCCATGGGAACATTGTCGAAGCCCATGACCGAGAGCTCATCGGGGATGCTGACGCCCTGCTGATGCGCTTCGGAAAGAAGGCCCAGGGCTGCGAGATCGTTGTAGCAAAAAATAGCGGTGGGGCGCTGCGCATGGGGCTGGTTGAGCCACCAATGCAACGCTTCGCGTCCCGCGCGAATAGAGCCGTCGCCCGGAATGATCAACTGCCGTTCGAAGGTCAGGCCCGCCTCTTCCAGCGCCCGCCGATAGCCTGCGGCCCGGGCCACATGCGAGCGGCCTCGCGTCGGGCCCGCCAGATAAGCGACGCGCCGGTGGCCTTGCGTCAGCAGATAACGGGTCGCCAGCCAGCCGCCGTGTTCATTGTCGGTGGCCACGTTGTACACATGCTCGCCCGTGTGCAACGAATTGACGAAGACAATGGGCTCGCGTATTTGCGTCAGCAATTCCTGATAAGCGCCCTGGGCGCGGCTGCTGAGGATGATGAGACCGCCCACATTGTGCCCCAACAGCATCCGCACCATCTCGATCTCCCGCTCGGCGTCGCCCTGGGTGCTGGCCACCAGGCGCTGATACCCGGCCCGATGGCTGGCCTCCTCCAGCCCTTTCATCACCGAAGCGATGTACGGGTCGGAGAGGGTGGGCGAGATGACGCCGATGACAGGGCTGGAGCCCATCACCAAACTGCGGGCGGCCAGGCTGGGCGTGTAGTCCAGCTCCCGGGCGATGGCCTGGATGCGCTGGCGCGTGGCCTGGCTAACTCTGGGAGAATCGGCCAGGGCCCGGCTGACAGTGGAAGGGGCGACGCCAGCGATGCGGGCGATATCCTTGATGGAAGGGCGTTGAGACATACGTTTGTTTCGGGCGTTGCAGCTATCTTTACGACATTCAAAAGCTATAACACCGACTGCCTGGATAAGTTGTGCAAACGTTTGCACTTATTTTCAAATTTATACCACCGGTCTTGACCCGCTGTCAAATTTGGTATGCGTCAGACTGTCCTTCCTGCAGCTTTACAATTTGGGTGCGTCCTTTTTCGGTTGAAGCGTTTGCCACGTCCGCCCGGCGATGAAGTCGCCGGGCTACAAAACAGCGCCGGATAAATCCGGCTAGCCCCGCAGGGGCGCTGTTTCTAGCCGGGGGAC
>JALWDV010000210.1 GCA_027036755.1 Anaerolineae bacterium | reverse complement strand
CGCCTTGCAGGGGGAGGAGCCCGCTGGATTGCAAATCTGTCGGGCAGATGGTCATCTCCCTCCCCCGAACACGAGCGCAGCGAGTATCGGGGGAGGGTCGGGGTGGGGGCCGATCCGCGGGCGTCTCATCGGGCGACTCGTCTGCGCATGTTCACCAGGGTCACGAAGGGCTCGAAGCCGAATTCTTGCAGCGCCGCAATGGCCTCGTCCTGATAATCGTAGAGCACGGCGTTGACAGGCCGTTCCGGTTGGCGTTGCAGATAACGCAGCGCGTGGGCCAGCAGAGGCGCGCTCCACTCGGCCCGCAGTTCGGGCTGCAGCAGCAAATCCACCCGATGTTCGTTGTGGACCAGCACATCGACATCCAGCACGCCCATCAGCTCATCGCCAAAGAAAAGCCCCCAGCGCATTTTGTGCCCTACGCCCAGCCAGCGACTCAGCCGCCGCTGCAGGCCCGGCGAGCTCCCTTCGCGGAAACCAGAGGAGCGGGAGGGATGCCACCAGCGGGCGTCCGCGGGCATGGCCCGATTGAGCAGATAGCGCACCGCGTGCCAGTTATCGTTGCTCAATGGCCGCAATTCCCCGCCCCGCGGGAGGGGCAGTGCGGGGATGGGAGGCGGGGTTTCGGCGCGCAGGCGATGCTCCGTCATCAAATCCGCGAAGCTCAGGCGCTGGTACATGCCCCGGGCGATGTCGTTATCCTCGCGCACCTGCAGCACGGCCCATTGCCCACCCCGCTCGACGATATGCGCCAGCACGATGCGCATCAATTCGCTGGCAATCCCGCGGCCGCGGTAGGCTTCTTGCACGGCTACGTTGGCGATGAGGAAGCGCGACGAAAACCGGGGGATGCGCTGGGTGGTGACATTGCCCACCACGCGGCCATCCTCCACCCACACAAAGCCGCCAAGCATGTCGTTGGGACGAGCGCCCGCGGGCGTCAGCAGGCCCAGGAATGGCCCGAGACGGGCCGCCACGCGCAGCTCGCGCAGCGCGGCCCAGCCCGCCGCGTCCAGCTCGGGACCAAAAGCCTCCTCGATGAGCGCGGCCACCTGTTTCAGGTCCCGCCGCAAATCCAGCGGCCGCGGGCCCGATGCGCTGTTCGCTGCCTGGGCTGCTATGCTAACCATGGGGTTCTTTTACCACATTTCGGGCCAGAGGGCGAATTGGGCGCTTGACATGGGTTCTTGTTACGCCATTCCGACAACCGCGAAGCCAAGCCCGTGATGCGTGATACGTGATGCGTGATACGTGACGACCTCACGCATTACGCACTACGCATCACGCCCGTTGCAGACTCGCCCAATGTTGGCTCTGCCAACCTTCAGTTGCAAGGGGATTTCTCGGTCGCTGCGTTCCCTCGAAATGACGTGGAAGAGCGTGTTAGCGAGCGAGGACTTTCTTCAGATACTGGCCCGTGTAGCTGCGGGGGTTGGCAGCCACCTGCTCGGGCGTTCCCTCGGCGATGATCTCGCCCCCGCGGTCGCCGCCCTCCGGGCCCAGATCGATGATCCAGTCCGCGGATTTGATCACATCCAGGTTGTGTTCGATGACCAGAATGGTGTTGCCGCGGCTGGCCAGATCGTGCAGCACCGCCAGCAGTTTCTCCACATCGGCAAAATGCAGGCCCGTGGTGGGCTCGTCCAGGATGTAGAGGGTTTTGCCCGTGGCCCGCCGCGAAAGCTCCTTGGCCAGCTTCACCCGCTGGGCCTCGCCGCCGCTGAGCGTCGTGGCGGGCTGCCCCAGCTTGATGTAGCCCAGCCCCACCCGGCTCAGGGTCTCCAGCTTGTTGCGGATGCTGGTGATGTTCTGGAAAAACGCCAGGGCCTCGTCCACGGTCATCTCCAGCACCTGGGAGATGTTCTTGCCCTTGTAGCGGATTTCCAGAGTCTCCCGGTTGTAGCGCTTGCCGTGACACACCTCGCAGGGCACGTACACATCGGGCAGAAATTGCATCTCGATGCGGATGATGCCGTCGCCGTGGCAGGCCTCGCAGCGCCCGCCCTTGACATTGAAGGAGAAGCGGCCCGGCTTGTAGCCCCGCAGCTTGGCCTCGGGCAGGCCCGAGAACAGCTTGCGGATGGGGGTGAACACGTCGGTGTAGGTGGCGGGATTGGAGCGGGGCGTGCGGCCAATGGGGCTCTGGTCGATGTCGATGACCTTGTCCAGATGCGCCAGCCCCTCGATGGCGTCGTGCGCGCCCGGCTTCTTGTGAGAGCGATAGAGGCGCTGGGCCACGGCCCGGTAGAGGGTGTCGATAACCAGCGTCGATTTGCCCGAGCCGCTGACGCCCGTGACCACGATGAATTTTCCCAGGGGGAATTTGACCGTGAGGTTCTTGAGATTGTTCTCCCGGGCCCCGCGCACGATGAGAAAATCGCCCGAACCGGGCCGCCGCATTGCGGGGACGGGAATCTCCTTGCGGCCCGAGAGATACGCGCCCGTAAGGCTGGCCTCGTTGGCCATGATGGCCTCGGGCGGGCCCTGGGCCACGATCTCGCCACCGTGCTCGCCCGCGCCCGGCCCCAGGTCCAGGATCCAGTCGGCCGCGTGCATGGTCTCCTCATCGTGCTCCACCACCAGCACCGTGTTCCCCAGGTCGCGCAGATCCGAGAGGGTGCCGATGAGGCGGGCGTTATCCCGCTGGTGCAGACCGATGCTGGGCTCATCCAGGATGTAAAGTACGCCCACCAGTTGCGAGCCGATCTGCGTGGCCAGGCGGATGCGCTGGGCCTCGCCGCCGGAAAGGGTGCCGGCCTTGCGATTGAGGGTGAGATAATCCAGCCCCACGTCGTGCATGAAGCGCAACCGGGCCTGGATTTCCTTCAGCACCTGACGGGCGATGGTCCAGTCTCGCTGGCTCAGGGGCGACGCCGGGGGGACTTCTTCGGGCAGGGGCGCGTTGTAATGCTCCTCCTCGCCCGCGCCCCGCAGCGCCCGCACCCAGGCCAGGGCCTGCGCCACCGACATCTCGCTGATGTCGTGGATGTTCTTATCCTGGATGGTGACGGCCAGGGCCTCGGGCCGCAGACGCTTGCCCCCGCAGGTGGGACAGGGTCGCTGGGTCATGTAGCGCTCCAGCACCTCGGCCCGGATGAACTCCGAGGTGGTCTCCTTGTAGCGACGCTGCAAATTGGGGATGATGCCTTCGTAGCTGGTCTGGAACTGCCGCGTGCGCCCGTACTGATTCACATACCGCACGGTGAAAGTCTCGTTGCGCTTGCCGCCATAGAGGATGATGTCCTGCTGCTTGCGGCTCAGCTCCTTCCAGGGCACGTCGATGGGGATGCCGTAATGCCGGGCCGCGGCCTCCACCAGGGCCTGATAGTAAACCGCGGAATCCCGCGACCAGGGATGCAGCGCGCCCTCGGCCAGGCTCAGGTCAGGGTTGGGCACGATGCGCTCCGGATCGAACTCCATCTGCGTGCCCAGGCCCATGCAGGTGGGACACGCGCCGTGGGGCGTGTTGAAGGAGAAGGTGCGGGGTTCGATCTCGGGCAGGCTGATGTTGCACACCGGGCAGGCAAGATGTTCGGAAAAAAGCCGGTCGGTGGGGTGTTCCCGATCGGTGACATCGGCCACGATGATGACGCCGCCGCCCAGTTTCAGCGCAGTCTCCACCGAATCGGCCAGGCGGGTCATATCCAGCCCTTGTCCGTTCTCGCTCCCATGCCGGATGATGAGCCGATCCACCACGGCCTCGATGGTGTGATTCTTGTAGCGATCCAGCTCGAACTCGTCGTTCACGTCCAGCACCTCGCCATCCACCCGCACCCGCACAAAGCCCGACTTGCGAATCTGCTCGAAGACCTGCTTGTGCTCGCCCTTGCGGTCTTTGATCAGGGGCGCGAGGATGAGCAGGCGGCTGCCCTCGGGGTATTCGGCGATGGCGTCCACGATCTGCTCTGTGGTCTGCCGGGTGATGGGGCGGCCGCACTGGGGGCAGTGGGGCTGGCCCACCCGTGCGAAGAGCAGGCGCAGGTAGTCGTACACCTCGGTGACGGTGCCCACGGTGGAGCGGGGGTTGCGGCTGGTTCCTTTCTGGTCGATGGAGATGGCCGGGGAGAGCCCTTCGATCTGATCCACGTCGGGCTTTTCCATCAGGCCCAGGAACTGGCGGGCGTAGGCGGAGAGGGATTCCACATAGCGTCGCTGGCCCTCCGCATAGATGGTGTCGAAGGCCAACGACGACTTGCCCGAGCCCGACAGGCCGGTGATGACCACCAGCTTCTCGCGCGGGATTTCGACGTCGATATTTTTCAGATTGTGCTCGCGGGCGCCGCGAATGATGAGTTTGGATTGAGACATGGGGGATCAGTGAGCAGTAAGGCAGTATACAGTAATCAGTGGAACAGTAATCAGTGGAGCAGTAAACAGTGGAGCAGTAATCAGTGGGTCGGCGCGAAGCGCCGCAACTTGCTATCTTATCCCATGCTCCCGTAAATCGGCAAGGTTGCCATGAAAAAGGGGGGCGTTTCAAAATTGGGGCGCCCCCATGAAAAAGCGCCCGACTTGAGTCGGCCAAGACGCCCTAATTTTGAAACGC
>JALWDV010000209.1 GCA_027036755.1 Anaerolineae bacterium | reverse complement strand
TAGAAACAGCGCCCCTGCGGGGCTAGCCGGATTTATCCGGCGCTGTTTTGTAGCCCGGCGACTTCATCGCCGGGCGGACGTGGCAAACGCTTCAACCGAAAAAGGACGCACCCAAAAGATTTTATCCGTCTTTCTTCGTATCCGTGTTGAGTGAACAGGGCCACGTTAGTAATTACGATTTCGATGCGATAAGCGTTTATTTCACCAACTCAAGCATCTGGGCTGGCCCGATTAGATGAATCTGCAACTGGTTGATGACATCCCTTCCCAATATCCCCGTTGTCTCTGGGGGAAGCGCAGCGACTTTGATTCCACGAATGAGACATGTTCCTATATGAATTGTAACCACGTAGATGTCCACGAGCTGTCGTTCGCCAGTAATGCCTATGAGACTGGCCCGGTCGATGGCCCGAACGCCAATTGAGGCCAAAACATCGATCGGAAGCAACGTTCCATCTGCGCCCGTATCGACTATGACTTCTATGGTTTGTTTTGCTCTCTCTATGCCCGGTTTGCTCAGCCCAATCTGCAAAACGGGCATGGGGGGATCGAAGTCGCGTCCATTGTATTCTTGCGTGTAGAAGATATCAGTCATATTCGATTTTCGGCGAACGGACATGAATAACGGGCTCGGCTTCTGCCTGCACCTGCCGCACAAGCACTGGTTCATCCGGGAAATTATCCTCGATGCGTTGCAAAAGCGTCACGACGTCATGATCGTGATCGACCAGCGTTCCCTGATAAATTGCGGCATATTCACCAGGGATTTCCTGCAACAATTGCGGGTGCAGCGTTCTGAACGCCTCAGCTTCTTGCTCCAATGAACGTCGAGTCTCCGCGCGGATTTGCTCCTCAATCGCCTCGACTGCGAGCGCATCAGGATGCACATTTCGTCGCTTTGCCAGCCAGTTCAAGGCCTTGGCTGTTGTGTCATCTAGTTTTATGGAATGCATGGTATTCTCCAGACATGCAGTAACGTCTTACTTCATAGCCCATTATACCGCATCATTTTCCATGAGGTACAACACCGTTCCTCGCTCCTGACGCTGGGCGATGATTTGGAAGCCCAGGCATTGATAGAATGCCCGGGCGGGGCGGCTTATGGATGTCGCACAAAGGGCTTGTCTTGCAGAAATTGCTGCATGACCGCAGGATCGTCGGAGACGGGCAGCCCGCTGGGCACGCGGTCGGGGATGGTTTTGGTCAGGTCTTTGGCCGCGGGGTCTGTGAGCGCCTCCAGAAAGGCCAGCAGGTCGCTGATTTCTTCATCCGTAAGATCTGCGGGAACTTGCAGCAGCGGGTCGAGGCGATCCAGCATGGCCCGATTCACCCCTTCGCTGATCCAGGTGCGCTGGCGAACCTCGGGCGGCAGGTGCATGACGTCGTAGTCGGCCAGGGCTGCGGCCGGATCGATATGATGCCGGATGACGTCTTCCAGGCTGTCGTAGGCGCCGTTGTGCAGGTAAGGGCCCGTCAAGGTTACGTTGCGCAGCGAGGGCGTGCGAAAGCCGAAGATGTCTTCGTCTCGCCGGGTGATGAGGGAGCGCCCGTAGTCGCGGTGTTCGATGGCTGGCTGCTTGCCCGGCCCGATCTGCGGCGCGGCGATATTGTGCATTTTTTGATCGGTGAGTAAATTGCCCATGTGACAGACATTGCATCCCGCTTTGCCGTAGAACAGAATAGCGCCTCGCTTTGCTGCGGGGGAAAGCGCGTGTTTGTCTCCCGCCAGATATTCGTCCCACGGGCTGTGCGTGAAGGTGTAGGCGTCGATTTGGAAAGCGGCGATGGCGTTGACCAGATGCTGGGGGCCCATCTCGTCTACGGGGGTGTCGGGATAGGCTTTTTGCAGCAGATCGACGTATTCTGGAATGGCAACGATGCGGTTCCATAGCCCGTTCCAGATGGCGGGAATATCATTGTCAAGATACCGGGCAATCTCATTCTGTCGCCCGAAGATGTCGACATCGCCCGGCGAGTCGCGCATGGGATCGCCCTTGAATCCGCGCATTTCGGCCCGGGCCGAGGGCGGGAAGAGGGCCTGCACGGCCACCACGTTTTCGAGATCGGGCGGCAGCGTGACCGGGCCCTGGCTGGTGCGGGCGATGAGGGCGCCGTCGTCGGTTTGCTCCACCCGCGCATCCCAGAACATGGTGCGCCATTCGGGCTGGCCCAGGTTGAAGAGGGCGGGGGTGTTGCGGGCCACCAGCGGTTTTAGTGGCCCCAGATGGCGGTTGGGCGCCACGCCCGTCCCCCCTGTGCCAATGGGCAGCGGCAAGTGATCGACGGTGTCGGCCAGAGGCTGATGGCAGGTGGCGCAGGATGTGTCACGGTTGCCGCTGAGTTCTTTGTCGAAGAAGAGGTATTGTCCCAATCGCAGCTTCGCGGGTGAGACTTCGGGCGCAGGCTGCAAGGGAGCAAGGCGGTTGTCCTGGATGGCCGTTTGCAGTTGGGCGTCCAGTTGCGTGGCGCTGTGAGGGGCGCAAGCGCCGCTTAGGAGTGGGAAAAGTAGAATCAGAACGAGAATCCTGCGCATGAAAGGAAGTCCAATAGCATGGGATAAACGACGGGCGGGAGGCGGTCCCGCCCTGCTGACTCATTGCACGCCTTCTCTCAATTTCACCTGCACGAATTCCCAGGCGTCGTTTGCGGGGTCGTAGCGATAGGTGTAGTCGTGCTCGGCGAAATCGCTGGCCGCGCGCAGGGTGTAGTTGAATTCGATGCCCTTGACCAGCATCTCGTCTCGCTTGGGGAACTGAATCTTCTTGGCCCGCTCATCCTGGCCGCCGGGCGCTTGCAGCAGATAAAATTCCAGCCGCTGTTCTGTATCCAGTGCGCCGGCGTCGTCCAGGACGACGGAGCGGATGCTGCTGTTGCGGGCGGAGCCGAAGTAGAGGCGTTTATCCTTGACGCCGCGATAGACGCCCAAGCCAAACGCGTCCACGCCATCCATCTGGCTGACGATAGACGCGGTGGCGGGGTCGATTTGGAAGATGCGGCCCAGCTCTTCATCGTATGTGGAGCCTGCCACCGAGCTGGCGTAGAGGCTGTGGGTGTCGCAGTCGTAGGTGAGGCCCAGGATGCCGAAGGGGTTGCGCGTGTCGGGGGGAGCGGCCCAGGGCAGGGTCATGTAGAGCGACATGACGCCGGTGCGGGCGTCCACTTTGTAGATGTTGTTCTGTTCTTCGGGCGGATTTTCGTCCAGGCTCACGAAGGGCGCGGGGGCCACGTAGATGTTGCCATCCTGGTCCAGAACGTAAGCGGCCAGACTGCCCGCGTCGTCCCAGGTGGGATGCTGGTAAACGGTCACGCGGCCATCGGGTTGTTGGGCGCTGAGGGTGAGGCCGGTGTAGCCTTTGAGGTTGGTGCCGATGTAAATCTGGTTGCCCAAATTGAGCTGCGAGACGAACGCGGGGCGATGGATGCAGCCGGTGGGCGCGCCGATGTTTGGCGGCGGCGTGGGCTCGGGCGTGGGCGTTGCCTCTGCCTGGGCGCTGGCTGTGGGTGTGGAATCAGCGGGTTGCCCGGGCGCAGAATGCTGCGCCATCCACCAAAACGCGCCTACAAGCACCAGCAATCCGAGGGTTGCCAGGATAATCCAGGTTGTGTTTTTGCTTTTGCTGCGTTTTCGAGCCGGGCGTTTGGTCTGTTTCTGGCGACGCTTGCGTGATTTCTTGCTCATTTTTCGATGGGAACGAACATGGGCCCGGACCAGCAGGGCCAGATTTTGGTGACGTACATGCCGTTTTCCACCACCTTGTCGGCCCAGCAGTATTCATGGCCCGGCCTGTCGTCATTCTCCACCACGGGCACATACCAGACGACGATATCGGCGTCGACGATGGACTCGCCGTCGATGAACATCTCGGGACCTTGCTGGTAGTCGAGATGGCAGCAGGTTCCCATGGTGAGCATGTCGGCGTCGCCCTCGTCGGGGTGGTGTTTGACTACATAGGTGAAGGCGTTGTCTCCGCGGCTGCCATCGTCGAATTGCCCGCGGTTGGGTTCGATGTAGTAGCCGTTGCCGTCGGGATCAGTGATGCGATAGAGGTAGCCTTCGGGCGTGACGGGCGCATCAGGCGTCTCCTTGAACCACTGTTCCTTTTCCCACACCTTCCACTCGCTGCCGTCCCATTGGGCAAAGGTCTGATGGTCGCCAACGGGATCGATGCGGTAGAGAAAGCGATAGACCGCGTCATGGCCACAGCCTCGCCCCAGGTTGGCGGCCATCACCCGAAATCGTCCATCATTGTAAAATTCATAGCGCTGGTTGTAGCGATAGTTGCAGGGCTGGGGCCACAGGGGGTGGACGAAGTCCTGGTTGATGTAGAAGCCGATCTCCTGGCCGCTGTCGTCGGTGATGGGCCCGATGTCGGGCGGGCTCATGGCCACCACCGCGGCGGAGCTGAACATGGGGCAGCCGATGGCGTCGCTGTATCCGAACTGGTCTTTGGTCGAGTAGCTGACGTGATAATCCACCAGTTTGACGCTACGCAGCACCGGCTCGCCCTGGAAGGCTACGTCGGAGAGGCGTAGGCCGTCGGACGCGGTGAGGATGAAGTCCATGCGCCAGCCGTCTTTCTCCAGTTCATGGCTTTGGCGGCAGTATTCCTCGAAGATGTCCTGACGCTCCACGGTCTCCTCGGTGGGCAGGCCACCGCTGTAATCGCCATAGTCGGTCCAGCGCACCGCCACCAGTTTTTTGTCGGTGAGATCAACAATGGCCCATAAAGCTCTCTTTTCCCGCTCGAAGGTGGGGGCCACGCAAAGATGATGGGAAAGCTCGCAGGCGGTGTTGTTGAATGTAGTCTTGACACCGGCCATGGTGGGAGAATCTGGCTCGGGCTTGAAGCCCAGTTCTTTCTCCACCTCGGGCGCGTTGACCGCGATGTCCATCGCTTCGCGAATGAGATGAGGCGGCAGTTCGGGCGAGGTTTCGGGCATGGCGTCCACGTTCACCACCTGCTGGTTATCGATATCGACCATGACCACGTAGGTGGTGTTGGTGGCCCAGTTGTAGATATCCACCCGATAGCAGGTGACGGTTTTGCAGGCTTCGCTTTCGGAGGTGATGTCGCTTTCGCGGGCGGGATAAACGCCGAAGACTTCGGCCCGCAGCGGCTGGCCCGTTTTGGGATCAGTGGTCAGCTTTTGCAGCAAGGGGTCGTTCATGGCCACGTTTTGGGCCAGTTGCTGCTTTTCGTCCAGATCTTCGGCCAGGGGCGTGATGTGATTGGCCGGGCTGAGGGTTGGGATGGCGATAATGGCCGGGGCCGTCTGGGTGGCGCTTTCCTCCACCGGCGCGGTGGGGGCGACCGGCGCGGGCGTTTCTTTTTTGCCGCATCCCGCCAGCAGGAGCAGAGACAGAATCAAAATTGGGAGTAGAAAACGTTTGGTTGCGGGCATATTTTTGTGGTAAGCAGTAAACCGTGAGTATTTTCAGGCGACAATTTCACCAAGCGTCAGACGTCGGACATTGGACGTTGGACGTTGGACATCAAACATTATTTTACCGCAAAGTCTTGATATAGGCGATGATGGCGCGGATGTCTTCGTCGCTCAGCCGAAAAGCGTAATCCTGATCCATGATGTCGGGGTATCCGGCCACGCGTTTGGCGCTGGGCGTGACGATGGATTCGTAGAGATAGTCGTCATTGGCCACCACCGCGCTGCCGTCATCCAGGGTGCGGGTCTGGCCGTAGAGGCCCAGGAAGGTGGGGCCGTCCGAGCGCGTGCCGTCCACGGTGTGACAACCGAAACATCCGGCGCTGTCGGCCACCGTCTTGCCCCACAGAGCCAGCTCTTTTTCCGATTTTTCGATGGGCGCGACCTGCAGGGCTGCGTCTTGGGGATGTTCGAGATAGTCGAGCAGGGAGCGCATCTGATTTTCGGTGAGGGCGTAGCCGAAGGTCTCGGGCATGACGTTGGCCGCGTAGCCGGGGGCCAGATCGGCGTTGGGATTGAGAATGGCGTTTTTCACGCCTTCGCGGCCTTTGCGCCCGATGACGCCGGTGAGGTCAGGCCCGATGACGCCCGCAGCGTCGTCGAACGCGTGACATTCGGCGCAGCCCAGGGGCCCGTGGAAGAGATAGGAGCCCAATCCGGCGCTGCGCTGGTGCAGACTGGCCGGACGCGGCGTGTCCGGGCGGGGGGCGTGGCGCCAGTTGAGGATGAATGCGACCACGTCGCGGATCTGCTGGTCGGTGAGGGGGCCGCCCGCCTGCTGGCTCCATCCGGGCATCTTGCTGCCAACCCGCCCGTTGCGAATCGCGGCTTCGAGATACGCGGGCAGATCGCCGCGCCAGCCCCGTTGGCGCGGGCGGGGCGGCAGGGCCTGGCCCATCTCGGCGACGAGCAGATCGTCCGCGTTCAGGGCCGGACCCACCAGGCCCTCGCCATGCACGCCATGACACTCGGTGCAGGCGTCGTGGAAGATGGCCGCGCCGCGGGCGATGGCTTGGCCATGCCAGGCGCGTTGGGCCCGGGCCAATCGCTGCGGCTCCCGGGCGATGGCCAGGCCCAGCAAGGCCAAAACGCCCAGCGTGGCGAGTATGCCCAGGAGGACTCGGCGGGTGAAGCTCATGGTCCCGCCTCCGCGGCGTTGTAGCGGTAGGTTTCGGTCAACACGGCGGCCGCATCGCCAGCTTCTTCGTAGGTGATGTACACCTGAATGCGTTTGAGATGGGGTTGGGCGGGCTGGATGAGGATGCAGCCGCGGGCGTTGGGGAGATGGGCGGCCCCGGCGATTTCGCGGGCAAAGTCATCCCACACATGGGCGAAGGGCGTTCCCGGTGGGGGCTGCTGGCCGTCGGTGCAGAAATCGCCCTGGGGCAGCGCCTCCCAGGGCAGAGCATCCAGCTTGCCGACGCCCTCTTCGGGCAGGTAGCGCTGGGCCAGGGCCTGAGCGGGGGGAAGTTGGGCGTGAAAGCGGGGCAGTCCCAGCAGACTGAGGCCGAGCAGGGCCACCGCGACCAGCGCGCCCAATCCCAGGGCCAGGGGGCGCGACCGGGCCTGACGGCGGGGGTTGCGATCCAGGTAGGGCAGCAGCAATAACAGGAGGAAGAAGAGGCCCGGCAGGATGACGCCGAACAGGGTGGCGTCACCCAGTTTCAACAGACCCTGCAGCCATAAAAAATACCAGGGCGCGGCGATCTCGGGGGGCGTGTGCGTGGGATTGGCCGGGCTTTGCAGAATGGGATGGACGAAAAACAACGCCATCGCCAGCACGATGAGCGATATCCAGGAGAGGAACAGCAGTTCGTCTACGGCTACATCCAGCAGGTAGTAGCGCCGCTGATCCACGGGAATGGTCGTCTGGGGCGCGTCGTGGGCCCGGGGCTCCAGTGAAGATGGCAAGGAGATGCCGTGGCGAATGACTTTGTAGTCGTGCACGGCGATGAGAAGGCCCGCGGCCAGGGGCAGCAGCAGGATGTGCAGGACGTAGAAGCGCAGCAGGGTGGGCCCGGCCACCTGGCTTCCCCCCGCCAACAGGCCGTAGAGCCAGCCGCCCGCCAGGGGAATCTCGCGCACCAGGGAGATGCCAATGGTCACCGCCCAGTAGGCCAGTTGATCCCAGGGCAGCAGATAGCCGGTGAAGGCCAGGCCCAGGGTGAGCAACAGCAGGCCCACGCCCGTCAGCCAGATAAAACGCCGCGGCGCTTTGTAGGAGGCGGTGATGTAGGTGCGAATCAGATGCAGCAGCACGCTGAGGATGAACCCGATGGCGGCCAGATAGTGCAACGCATGCAGCAGCTCGCCCATGGGCGCGCGGGCGAGGATGACGCCCATGCTGTCGTAGGCCCGTTCGGGCGTGGGTGCGTACCAGGCCAACAGCGCCAGCCCGGTCAGCAGCTCCACCACGAAAAAGTAGACGCTGAGCAAGCCCAGCCGCCAGGTGTAGCCAAGGCTGGTAACGGCCTGATGATAGTAAACAGGTTTTATGTGCAGCCAGAAGCTTTCCTGGTGCGGACGCTGGCGGGGGTTGGGTCTGGCGGGCGGCTCTCCCGCCAGCATCCGTTTGCACTCGCGCCAGGGTAGGCCGGCGCAGAGGTTTTGCAGCCAGTTCGACCAGCGGCTTCGGCTCATGTTTCCGCGGCGTCCTTGGGCCCGGGGATGATTTTGTTCACGTCGATGCGATAGCGTAGATGCTCTCCGATTCGCACCCATCGATGTTCGGGCGTCGTTCTATCCACCACCCGCCCGCTGGCGTCCAGCGCCGTCACTTGCAGATAATTCAGCGGGTGATCCGCGGGCCCGTGCACCACCCGGCCTTCCTTATCGAAGCGAGAGCCGTGGCATGGGCACTGGAAGCCCTCCTCCTGCGTCTGCCAGGCCAGCACGCAGCCCATGTGCGGGCAAATTTGCGAGATGGCGGCCGCGCCCTGGGCATTGCGCACCCAGGCGAACTTTCCGGCCGGGATCTCGACCGGGGCGTCGGGCGGAGGGGGCGCGTCGAGCTCGATGAGCGGGGATGCGGCATCATCCTCGGGCGGGGACGCGTGCCACAGCCCCAGCCCGCCCATCACGCCCGCGGCCAGGCTGATAGCAGTCGCCCAGGCGGTGAACAAAAACTCGCGACGGGAAAACAAACGGCTCATGGCGTTATGATACACCAAGGGGGACGGGCGGGCGTAATGTCAGATTGCCGCCGGAGAAATCGTGGCGACATTCTCGAACAAAGGCCCACCGAGATGGCGGAGCCCATGATTGTGATGCACTATGAGAAGATCCTCGCACGCCGCCATGCTTCTGCACAGCAAGCTGGCGGCGTTGAAGTCGGTCAGATTAACTCTCGTTTGCGACGATGGAACAGCGCAAGAAGTGCGAACATCAGACCAACCAAAATCGATCGCCAACGATGTGCCGTGGTGGCGGCAATCCCTTACAGCTTGACTAATCTGCGAGAATCTGTGGGCATCAGATGTGTCCGCGTTCCATTTTCATTCCTTATCGGCGTGCAGCTGCTCATGGCGTCTGCTTTGAAAATAGAACACGGATGAACACAGAAAAACACGGATAATTCAAAAAATCTGTGACCGAAGGCCGTGTCAATCCGTGTCCTCGTCTTTCATCGGTGTCGGCGCGGGCTCGCCCGCCGTTGAACTGTTCCGAAAATAGGCTCTCCTACGTCATTTCGAGGGAGCGCAGCGACCGAGAAATCCCCTTGCAACCGAGGAGATTCCTCCTCCCTGCGGTCGTCGGAATGACGTAAAGAGGGATTTTCGTTCGTTATGTGGTGAGCAATTGCTCGTGGCGACTGCTCAGAGTTTGACCGCTATCGTAACTGCTAACGTACCCCGGTTAATAAACCACAAAGGGCACAAAGGCACTAAGAACGCGAAGAAAAAATGTATAAATTTTCCTTTGCGCCTTTGTGTCTTAGTGTTCTTAGTGGTTTTCGGGTGACAGACCGGTGACGACCTTAGTAGTTACCCGCTATCCATGAAGGGCGCGTTACGATGCAGGATGTCATTGCGCCATTCTGTGTTTTCGTCGTTTGTCCCCCATTGGCTGAGAAGACGTCCAAATCGCCATCGCCGTCTATGTCACCAAAGGCTGTGTCATAATTGAACTTTTGACAATCTGACTTATGCAAGTCGAATCAAAACGTGAATCAAAATTTGGCTGCACTGAAAAAACCTTCAACACGGAGGCGCAGAGCGCACGGAGGAAGAAAAAGGTGGGATTTGGAGAGGAATTTCTCTGTGAACCACCACTATTTTCTTCGTCTCCTCCGTGTCTCCGTGGTGAAATGACCTTTTTGCAGTGGAGTCAACATTGACAAAATAATCCGGGTTATAGGCCCGGGGCGCTTCGCGCCCGCCGCCAGCGCCGGGGGATAAAGTCCCCCGGCTAGAAACAGCGCCCCTGCGGGGCTAGCCGGATTTATCCGGCGCTGTTTTGTAGCCCGGCGACTTCATCGCCGGGCGGACGTGGCGAACGCCACGATGGCCGATTTAATTGGTGAACATTCATCATTCGTCCTCTGCGATAATTGCGCCAACCGAAATTGGACGCGCTCATTTGAAATTGCTAGGAGCATTTGTCGAAACCGTTACGCGGAAATAACCGACAAGGTTATAAAAGAATAAAAACGCGGGGCATACCTGTATCTAGCGACAGGTTCATTATTGCTAAAATAGCATATACTATCTCCTAAACTGGGTAGACGTATTGTTGTTTCAGACATGAAATTGAGTGTTGAATTTTGTTATACTTTAATCAAGCGTGTTGGTTGATTTTTCATGTTCATCATTGGTTGTTTTTTATCAGTCTTGCCGAGTAGCCGCAGGGAAGTAAAGCGTATGACATTCATCCTCCTGCCAAGCGTGTGAAACTCGGCAATTCTGTCAGAGGCATCCATCAGGAAAGTCAATCTGAGACAATCTGGTGAATGCCTCGATTTCGTTTGATGATGTTTTTTTTCAGGCGCTATCCATATTTTTTCGAGCATCTGACTTTGGCCGCCCGAATTGAGGTTCACGGCGGTTCGAAGTATGGGGGGGTGCTTCCGGCGCTCCGCATTTTCCACATTTGATGGTAACTACTAAGGTGTAGCCACCACTTTTTGCCACGAAGACACGAAGAAAGGCGAAGGCACGAAGTATTTTTTTATTTTTCCTTCGTGTCTTCGAAAAACTTCGAGCCTTCGTGGCTTTTAGCGACTTAAAGTCAAGTACGTTAGCAGTTACATTTGATGTATCACTGTCGTCGATAGGTCCATTGTTCAAAAAAGGAGTTTGCCCTGTGAAAATGTATAGGAATGTCATCAAAGTCATCTTTGCTTTGATTTTTGTTTTGGCTGGCGCATTGCTGCTGGCGGCGTTGCCCGGTTTTTCGGTGAAGGCGGGGCCGTCATCTGTCTTGGCTCCCGGAGCAGCGCAAGCCGTTACCGGCGTTGTGTTCCGCGATTACAACGCCAACGGCGTTCGCGACACTCTCGAATTAGGAATTGAAGGCGTCAGCGTTACAGCTTACGATTCAACCGGCGCGGTGGCGGCCACCGCCGTGTCTGCATCCGATGGCAGCTACTCGCTTGCCGGGCTGGACTCCGGCTCCTACCGTGTCGAGTTCATGCTTCCGTCTGATGGTAGTCTCGACTTTTTGCGTCCTGGAGCCATGGGGGCCGATAGTCATTCTCTGGTGCAATTTGTTCAGGCTCCGGTCAGCGGCGTCGATGTGGGTTTCTTTAATCCCGCAGACTACTGCCAGGATAATCCTGACCTGTGTACGCCCTTCTATCGTAATGGCGACCCGCTTGGCGGCGGTAGTACTGGTGCAGCGCCGGCGATGGTTGCCCTGCCATACAACAACGGTTCGCACAGAACCATTGCCACCGGCGCAGACATTGGCGCAACCTGGGGCGTTGCCTACCAACGGTCAAGCAACACGGTCTTTACCAGCGCGTTTATGAAACGTCATGAAGGTTTTGGCCCCTTGGGAACCGGCGGCATCTACGCCATCAACCCGGATACCGCCGTCGTTACGCCCTGGCTTGACCTGTCGACATTGGGCATTGACACCGGCTCGGACCCACACACTGGGCTTCCGGCAGATTCGGGGACGCCAAACCACGATCAAAACTCCTGGGACGCGGTCGGTAAGATCAGCTTGGGAGACATCGATATATCAGACGATGATTCTACGCTTTATGTGGTGAACCTGAAAGATCGGGAATTGCTTCTGATCGATATTGCTTCCAAGTCTTTGTTGAGTCAAATTCCAATTCCTGACCCAGGTTGTATGAATAGTAGCAGCGGCACGCCGGTTCCCGCACCGGACGACCGCCGCCCCTTTGCCCTTGGCGTCAACGATGGTAAGGTGTACGTCGGCGTCACCTGCTCGGGCGAAACTTCCCAGCTACTGAGCGACGTTGTTAGCTACGTTTTGCAGTTGGACAGTAGTGGAAATACTTTTACCACCATTTACTCGTTTCCCTATACTTACCCCCGTACAACACAACCCTCATATCCTGGTTCCCACTGGCATCCATGGACGCCAGTATGGCGTGATGACAACACCGGCTCCTCAGCTGAAGTGCAATACACCCAACCCCTCTTGACAGATATTGAGTTCGATACAGATGGCTCGCTTATTCTGGATGTGATGGATCGTTCAGGCCATCAATTCGGCTATTTCAACTACTCTACTGACACGAATGACACCCATACATACTGGACGCAGGTCAGCGGTGATATTCTTCGGATCTGCAACGTTAACGGGACATTTGTTTTTGAGGGGAATCCTGGGTGCCCCCAACATAACTTTGGAAATGGTAATGAGTATTATGATGATGCTCTGCTCCCTGACCATTACGAAAGCTCTGTTGGCGGTGCGACGCTTCTTCCCGGTAGAGGTGAATTAGCTATCAGTTTTATGGATCCGGTTCGTATTCAATCTGGCGGCATACGCTGGCTGGATAATGTCACCGGTAATGATACAGATAATCACGAGATATATTTCAGCGGAACCTCTCGCGACACCTTTGGTAAAGCCAACGGCTTGGGCGACCTGGAGGCCTTGTGTGATGCCGCTCCCATCGAAATCGGCAACCGTCTGTGGTGCGATACGGGCAATGGCATCCAGGATGCCGGAGAGCCTGCTGTTGGCGCGGGGGTAACCGTGCGCCTGACTTGTGGCAGTGAATACGCTGAAACCACCACCGACGCCGATGGCAATTACGTGTTCACCAATGCCGTGTGGGACGCCTCGCCTAACACCACCAGCAGCAAAATACCCAACAACGCCTCGTGCACGGTGTCGGTTGATACAAGCGGCAGCAATGGGGCGGCAATTGAAAGTTTTTGTGGCAGCGCCTTGCCCGCCCCCGCCAATCAAACCTCGCTCAATGATGGCAAAGATGATAGCCGGGATTCTGATGGCGTATTAAATGGCAGTCGTCTCGAAGCAGCCATCACCACTGGCGGGCCTGGTGAAAACGACCACACCATCGATTTTGGTTTTCTGTCTGTAAGCATCGGGAACCGCGTATGGCGGGATAATAACGGAAATGGCTTGCAGGATGCAAGCGAGTCTGGCATTGGCGGGGTGCGGGTGGAATTGCTGGATTCCAGCGGAGCCTTCCTCTCTTCCACTGTAACCACTTCCGACGGCATCTATATTTTCGATAGCCGGGATGGCGTCATTCCCAATGAAACCTATCAGGTGCGGATCGATCCGAATCAGAATCCGCTGTATGGTCTGAGTTTGACCTTGCAGGATGCTGGCGGGGATACGAGCAACGATCCCGTGACCGATGATAACGATTCTGACGCGTCCATGAGTGGCGGCGCAGCCTTGATCAATCCCGCCACTGCGCCCAACGCCGGAGTCAATTACAGTTATGACTTTGGCTTCACCTCGGTGGCCATTGGCGACTATGTGTGGCGGGACGCCAATGGCAACGGGGTGCAGGATAGCGGCGAGCCGGGCATCGAGAATGTGCGGGTGGACCTGCTGGACAGCAGCGGGAACCCGGTGCAGGCGTGCATGAACACGACCAAGGATTACCTGGACGAGGGGGGCAGCGCCAACGCCAGCAGCGGCTCGCTGGATTGGTCGGGGCAAAGCTGGACGTACGCCCGTGCCGCAGCTTATGGTTCCGGGGGCAATCCCGGGGCCAGCCATTACGTCGATGTGGGCACGACCGACACCACGTACATGTGGCGGGCGGTGGATTTGTCGGTTTTCGCCCTCAATCCCACCTTGTCGTTTGACTACAACTACTCGGGGACAGGCAGCCACCTGGTGCAATACTCGACCGATGGCGGAGCCACGTGGACCACATTGGCCACCATCGCAAACACCGATGGCAGCGGGTATCAAAGCCTGAGCGTGACGCTGCCCACCCGATCGGCCAATGCAGCCATTCGCATTGCTGGCAACGACGCATCCAATACGAACGATTACGTGTATCTCGACAACATCAAGATCGAGGCCTGCATTCTGGAGGATGCGTATGACATCACCGACGCCGACGGTCTTTATCTGTTCGATGGGGCCAAGGGCGTGCAGGCGAACACCGATTACCAGGTGGTGATTGACACGACGCAGACGCCCCTCTATGGTCTGAGTTTGACCACGCAGGATGCGGGCGGTGACGACGCGAAGGATTCCGATGCGGCCATGTCGGGAGACGATGCGGTGATCAACCCCGCCACCTCTCCGGCCACGGGCGAGGACCTGACCTACGATTTCGGCTTCACCACGGTGGCCATTGGCGACTATGTGTGGCGGGACGCCAATGGCAACGGGGTGCAGGATAGCGGCGAGCCTGGCATCGAGAATGTGCGGGTGGACCTGCTGGACAGCAGCGGCAATCCCGTCCAGGCCTGCATGAACACGACCGGCGACTACCTGGATGAGGGGGGCAGCGCCAACGCCAGCAGCGGCTCGCTGGA
>JALWDV010000208.1 GCA_027036755.1 Anaerolineae bacterium | reverse complement strand
ACGTAATGTGACATTGTCAAGGTAGTTACAATTGTAGACGTAAAAAAGCCGCAAAAGTTGCGGCGGATTACCCAAAGTCGTGAGCAAGCCGCCCGTTTGCACCCGCCATAACGAGGCGTAAAGGCCATCGCGGGCGATGAGTTGCGATTCGACGATGCGCCCGCGGTCGATTACGAATATATGATGAGCGTTGCGCACCAGAGAGCCGATGGGCGATGAGAATGGTGGTGCGGTCCCGGATGATGACATCCAGGGAGCGTTGAATGGCTGCTTCCGTCTCATTATCCACAGATGAGGTGGCTTCGTCCAGTATGATGATGGGCGGGGTCTTGAGAATGGCCCGGGCGATGGAGATGCGCTGTCGCTGCCCGCCCGAGAGCTTCCGCCCCCGTTCGCCCACGATGGAGGCGACGCATTCATCCATGCGCAAAGTATAGCAGAAATCCGGCCGAGCCGCACCACATGGCCGGACGGGCCTCCTCTTCAACAATTCCAATTTCGTCTCATTGACAACCCGTCGCACTCCTGGCACAATAATGGCTATCCGACGCTAACTGCCAGTACACGAAGGCCGAAGCGATTGTAGGGTTTTCTATGATAATGCGCCGCGCCGGATGTGCAATCCCGCGCACTTTTCCTGCTCAACCCGCCAGATTGCGAATTCGGCTGGATGCAGAGAGCTCTCAGAGCGGATTCGCAATCCGTCTGGCATCGCTCCCCACTCTCACTCCTGAATCCACACCGCCATGACCTATCCCTCTGATCCCTCCCCAGAACTCGCCCGCCGCCTCCTCCATCTCCTCGACCGCAGCCTGCAAACCATCTGGGATGGCGACGCCGACGCCTATGCGGCCCTGACCGCTGAGGACGTATCCTTCTTCGAATGGTACATTTCACCCCATCGCATCGATGGCCTCGATTTCCATCTGCGAGAGATTCGCGTGCATCGGGCCGCGGTGGGCGGGAGCGATGACGCTGCAGATCTGTGCATCGAACACGAGATTTTGCAGCCGCGCATCCAGATTTATGGCGACACGGCCATCATCAGCTATACGTTGTTCGTGCGGGTGGTGCTGGGTGGACGCGTGCGGCATCTTTCGCATAACGAAAGTCGGGTTTTTCATAATTTTGGCGATGAGAAAGCGCCTGACTGGAAATTAGTGCATTGTCACAAGTCTCCCATCGCCACCGCTGAGAGTATGAGCGTGTTGCGAGGTTGAGCAGGGCGTCCGTCGGGCCTGAATTGAGCGCGGTGGTCGCTGTTTTTTGATAGAGGGATTGGATGTTTGCGCGTAGCGCTCAGAATTCTAGGGGGAGGTTTTATTCGGCATCTTCTCTCTTTTGTCTTTTATGCGAGAGACCGTATCAGTTTAGTCGGTGCAACCATGTTTGGCGCTTTGGCCCCGCCGACTGGAAGTCGGGGCTAGAGGCCTTTGGCCGCCTGTCTGCCTGCGCAGACAGATCCAGCGGG
>JALWDV010000207.1 GCA_027036755.1 Anaerolineae bacterium | reverse complement strand
ACAAAACAGAGTAGCCAATAAATTACCTAGTCAATCCTGAAAAACTCACTAAACCCCTATATTTAGCTTATTAGGAGCATTTTTTAGATATAATTTCGACCATAAATAGATAGAAATCTATCAACTTATTGGTCGAAATTGAGGTAGAATTTATGCAAAAAAATCTTTTTTATGGATCATTAATGGATTTATTAGATACCAATGATCCTTTGATTAAATTAGCAGACAAAATTGAATGGTCGAAATTCGAGAAGGAATTATCAAAATATTACAAAAATAATGATTTGGGTAGACCAAATAAGCCAATCAGATTGATGGTTGGTTTATTGCTTTTAAAACAGTTGGAAAATTTAAGTGATGAAAATGTTGTTGTCCAATGGAAAAGAAACCCATATTATCAATATTTTTGTGGATATGATGAATATCAACCTGTATTGCCTTGTCATCCAACGGAACTGGTTAAATTTAGAAATAGAATAGGAGTCGTTGGGGTTGAATATATTTTTAAACATAGCATAGAACTTTTTGATGACAAAATGATAAAAGAGGAACATGTCATTGTAGATACCACGGTTCAAGAGAGCAATCTAACTTATCCAACTGATGGAAAACTAGCAATAAAAATTATCAACCATTTGCATAAAATTGCCAAAAAAGAAGGTATAAAGTTACGAAGAACTTATCTGAAAGAGATTAAAGGTCATAGAATAAATCTTAGATTTTTCAGGCATCCTAAAAAGCTAAAAAAAGCAAGAGGGTCGATGAAAAGGCTTCGAACTATCGCAAAAACAATTATTAGAGATATTGATAGGAAATTTGGTAACAACATGGAACTTCATCAAAAATATGCCGAGCGATTTTACCTTTATATGAGGGTTTTACTTCAAACTAAAAAGAGCAAAAATAAAATTTATTCACTTCATGAAATAGATGCATATGCAGTCAATAAGGGCAAAGACCACAAAGGATATGAGTATGGGACAAAGGCATCAATCGTAACAACTAAAAATTCTGGTATTATCGTTGGAGTAGCTGCTCATAAAACCAATGAACACGATAGCAAAACACTTCAAGAAGCTCTTGAAAATACAGTTTCTAATATTGGATATGATGTTGTAAGTGAAGCAATCTGCGATAGAGGATATAGAGGTGTTAAAGAGGTGGAGATTTGTGATAAAACAACTAAAACAGATAAAGAAGATGAAACGGTCAAAACAACTATAACGATTTCAATACCAGGAAATAAACTAAAAAAAGATACAAAAAAACAAATCCAAATTAAAAGACAAAAATTTAAGAGAAGAGCAGCAATTGAACCAGTTATCGGACATCTAAAATCAGATCATAGGATGGCTAGAAATTATCTAAGAGGTTTTAGTGGTGATCAGATAAATTTACTACTTGCTGCAACAGCATTTAATCTTAAAAAGTGGATGAAAATCTACTTTTATGCACTTTTTACTAATGATTTTATTT
>JALWDV010000206.1 GCA_027036755.1 Anaerolineae bacterium | reverse complement strand
TAACACAACATATCGTGAAATAACGCCACATAGCGCCACATAACGCCACAGAACGCCACGTAACATAACATAACGTCACATAACATCACAAGACGTCACACAACGCCACTTAACGCTACATAACGCCAAATAACGCCACATGACAACACATATCCCCACATGACACCACATAACACCACATAACACCCATAAAAAACACATGACACCACGTAACACAGCATATCATCAAATACCGTCAAATGTCGTCACATAACATCACATAACGTCCGATAACGTTTCATAACATCACCTAACTTTATATAACGACACGTAACGCCACATAACGCTACATAAGCCACATAACGCCAAATAACGTCACATGACATCACATAACGTCTAATAACGACCCATAACGACACATACCGACACAAAACGCCACATAACGCCGTATAACGCCATATAACGCGACATAGCGCCACATAACGCAATATAACACCACATATGGCCACACAACACCACATGACAACAAATATCACCACATAACACGAGATAACAGCACATAACACCCATAACACCACACGACACCACATAACACCGCATAACGTCAAATGACGTCATATAACAATACATAACTTCAGATAACATCACATAACATCACATAACGTCACATAACGCCGCATAGCTCCACATAGCCCCACATAACACCATATAGCACCTCCTAAAACCACATATCGCCCCATAACACCACATAACACCACATAACACCATATAACACCACATAAAACCACATAACACCACATAACGCCACATAACGCCACAAGGCGCCACATAACGCCACATTGCGCCACGTAATACCACATATCACCACATGACACCACATAACACCACATATCTCCCATAACACCACATGACAACATATAACACCAAGTAACGTCAAATAACGTCAAATGTCGTCATGCAACATCACATAACGTCAGATAACGCCACATAACGCCATATAACCCCACATAGCACCACATATCCCCACATGACGCCACCTTACGCCGCATAACACCACATAACACCACATAACACCACATTACACCACATAGAACCACACAACACCACATAATGCCACATGGCGCCAAACAACGCCACACAGCGCCACATAACGCCAAATAACGCCACATGTGGCCACACAATACCACATGACAACCAATGTCACCACATAACACCAGATAACACCATAAAACACCACATAACACCACATAACACCACATATGGCCACAAAACACCACATGACAACAAATATCACCACATAACACGAGATAACACCACATAACACCCATAACACTAGATGACACCACATAACACCGCCTAACGTCAAATGACGTCATATAACAATACATAACTTCAGATAACGTCACATAACATCACATAACGTCACATAACGCCACATAGCTCCATATAACACCAAAAAACGCCACATAGCGCCACATAGCGCCACATAGCGCCACATAA
>JALWDV010000205.1 GCA_027036755.1 Anaerolineae bacterium | reverse complement strand
TGGAGGACGCCTGCTTTTATCCCGGGCCGCTGCGTCCCTTACAGCGTTTCCGTGTGAAAAAATGGGATTATTACGGCGTCACCACGCCCGAGTTTTTCTTCTCCGCCACCATCGCCGATCTGGGCTATGCGGCCACGGTCTTCGTCTATCTGGTGGATTTCGAAAGCAAGCGCTATCACGAGGAGAGCAGGACCATCCCCCTGGCCAGCGGCGTAAAGCTGCCTCGGAACAGCACGGAGGGCGAGAGCCTCTACCACGGTAAGAAGCAGAAGCTACGCTTTTGGGTGGAGAAAGAGGCCCGGCGCGTGCAGGTGGCGTGGCTGAATTTCGCGGGCGAATCCCTGGAGGCGGACATCACGCTGGCCCACGCGCCCGAGCGGCATGAAAGCACCGTCATCGTCATTCCCATCGGCGAAAAGCGCTTCTACTACAATCGCAAGATCAACGCCATGCCCGCGTCCGGCCACATCAAGCTGGGCTATCAGCAATGGGAGCTGCAACCGAAGACTGCGCTGGGCAATCTGGACTGGGGCCGGGGCGTGTGGGAGTACGACAGTTTCTGGGTGTGGGCCAGCGCCTCGGGCAGGCTGGCGGACGGGCGCATCGCGGGCCTGAATTTCGGCTTTGGCTTCGGCGATGACAGCGCTGCCACCGAGAACACGCTGCTGCTGGACGGGCGCATCCACAAACTGGGCAAAGTGGATATCCGCTACAACCCGCGCAATTTTATGAGCCCCTGGTGGATGATCTCCGACGACGGGCGGGTGAACCTGCACTTTCATCCCATCCTGGAGCGGGTGGCCCGCACGCCCCTGGTGATCATCGACTCGGAGGTGCATCAGCTATTCGGGCGCTACTCGGGCCAAGTCATGGCCGATGACGGCGAGGTCATCGCCGTCGAGGGATTGCTGGGCTGGGCCGAGGAGCATCGGGCGAGGTGGTGAGAGAGAGCTTCGGGGGGAATTGTCCAGCAAAGCGGGTTGCGGATATAATGGATGGTGCATTGAAGATCAAAGATTAAAGATTAAGAATCAAAGATTAAAGAGGGACGGCTGTGCGGGGCTTTAATCATCAATCATTAATCCTTAATCTTTGACCTTCAATCATCCACCAAAGGAAGTCGACATTGACAACCATCCCCACCAAATGGGAGCTGCCCAGTCCGGTTCCCGGAGAGATACGCGCGAGGCTCAATCACCTTCATCCTGTCATCATTCAAACCCTTTTCAACCGCGGCATCACCGATCCTGAGGATGTCGCCGAGTTCTTCGGCCATACCGCCCGCCCCGACGATCCCTTCCGCCTCATCGGCGTGACCGAGGCCGTCACCCGGCTGCGCCGCGCCATCCAGCAGGGCAAACTCATCGCGGTGTACGGCGATTTCGACGCGGATGGCGTCACCTCCACCGCGGTGCTGGTGCAGACGCTGCGGGCCCTGGGCGGCGACGTCATGCCCTACATCCCCCACCGGGTGGACGA
>JALWDV010000204.1 GCA_027036755.1 Anaerolineae bacterium | reverse complement strand
CACCCCGACCCTCCCCCGATACTCGCTGCGCTCGTGTTCGGGGAGGGAGACACCCATCTGCTACACAAATTGGCAAAGCGATGGGCTCCTCCCCCTGCAAGGCGTCAGCCGAAGCGGGGGGAGGCCGGGAGGGGGGCTTGTCTCCGAACCAAATTTGAAATTGCTGGTCAAACGCCAAATCACTATCGCGGCAACGGGGTTTCCGCCATGATTGCCTGCCCAGCGGGTACAAGCCGCGTTCCATTCTCCAAGAACAGACCATGACCCAAACCGATTTTTCTGATCTCACCTTCGAACAAGCCCTGGCCCAACTGCAAAAGCTGGTGGAAGAGCTGGAGAGCGGCGATGGCAGCCTGGAAGAGAGTCTGGCCCGCTATGAACAGGGCATGAAGCTGGCGGCCTATTGCAACGAATTGCTGGACAAAGCGGAGCTTCGGGTGCAGGAGCTCCTCCCCACCGGAGAGGAAGTCCCCTTCAGCGGGCCTCTCGACAGCCGCTCCTGACGGGCCTGGATGTCGCATCGCCCGCCTTCCAATTCGCCGCGGATGACGCCCCAATCCGAAAAATCCGCGAAAATCTGTCATATCCTCGTTATCAGCGGCGAATTTCACGGGCAAATGATGTGAATTCGTAACTGCTAACGTACTCGACTTTAAGCCTCAAAAAGCCACGAAGGCTCGAAGTTTTTCGAAGGCACGAAGGGAAAAATAAAGAAAAATACTTCGCGCCCTCATCTTCTTCGTGTCTTCGTGGCAAAAAGTGGTGATGAGACCTTGGTAGTTAAGTGAATTCGTAACTGCTAACGTACCCCGGTTAACTAACCACAAAGGGCACAAAGGCACTAAGAACACGAAGAAAAAATGTATAAATTTCCCTTTGTGTCTTTGTGTCTTTGTGTCTTAGTGTTCTTAGTGGTTTTCGGGTGACGACTTTAGTAGTTACGTGAATTCTCGATTTATCGAGGCCAAAGTGCATAACTGCGCCTAACGGCCACTAGTGAATGGGCGGGGGCAGATAATCACGCCCGCTATCGGCTGGGCCCGCGGGGATGCGCAGGCGCTGCCCCACATAGAGCCGGGCGGCGCGCGACAGATGGTTGTATGCCAGCAGCCGTTGCTCCGAGATGCGACATCGTCGGGCGATGCCGCCCAGCGTGTCGCCCGCCCTGACGATGTAAACCGGGCCGCAGCGGGCGTTTGCAGCGCGTCCGGGCCTTGCGCTTCTGATGGGGATTTTCAGGCGTTGTCCGGGATGAATGCGGGATGAATGCAACTTGTTGGCCCGGCGAATCGCCCGCACCGAGACATCGAACCTTCGGGCGATTTTTCGCAATGTGTCGCCCGGTTTGACCTTGTAGATCACATAAGCGCGCCCCGGTCCCTTCTGCTTCGCTTCGATGTCCCGTGAGGGAACGGCGAGCGTCATCAGAGCAAGCAATAAACCCGCGAATAGAATCCAGCGTAAGCGAGACACGTCGTTTGGGGGAAGGCCGGGCGTCGCATTCGCCGGATCGGGGGAAATCCAACGAATGCGACGTCTGACAGAAAGGGGGAACCTGCCAACGGGATAAAAATAATGACCGAGGTCATTTTATCACACCTTCGGCGTGTGTGCAAAAAGACGCCCGATGCGAAAATGCTTCCGGGCGTCTTTTGAATCCCATCATTCCGTCGTCTGCGATTCCCGCTCCTTCTCCTTTGCGGCCAGACGGCGTTTTTGCCAGTGGTGGATGAGCCTGATAACCAGGATCAGCGGTAGCGCCAGGACGAGGATGAGGGGCAAAACGACGATGACGAACTGGATGAGAAGCGTCGCCAGGCCCGTGAGCGCGTTCATCAACGTGACGATGCTGTTGTGAATAATCTCCGCGGGCCGCCAGCCTTCGCTTTCGATAGGCTGCGACAGAATGTGCGGCTCCAGATGGATGGTGATGGTGGAAAACGCCACCAGTTTATCCAGCCGGTTCAGTTGCCCCTGCAATGATTCGATCTCGCTGCGTATGCGCACCAGCTCGCCATAGATCTTCATAATGTCATCGACGCTGCCGCCTCGCTCTCGGGTTTCTTCCAGGAGTTGCGTCAGCTCCTTTTCCGTCGCTTTCAGCGTGCGCAGCCGGGCGTCGATGTCGTAGTACTCATCGGTGACGTCATTGGTGCTCACCCGCTCGCTTTCCACCCTCACAGCCAGATTGTGCAGCGCCGCGCGTCCAGTTTCAAACTTGTCGGCCGGGATGCGAATGGTGATATCATAAATCATGCGGTCGTCCTGGCGATAGCCGTTCATGGTGGCCACATAGCCGCCCATGCTCGTGGCCATGTCCGCGATCTCCTGCGCCGCCTGTTCCGTGTCCTCGACGACGAGGAGCATATCGGCGTTGTAGATGATCTTGCGCGTTTCCAGCATATCCTCGGCAGTGGGCTGCCCGACCGACGCAACCTGCTCTTGCGCGACCTCTTTCGCGGCAGGGGCTTGCATGGGAGCCGGATAGGGCATTCCATTATCGCTTTCGATGGCCCGGGAAGCCGGACTTTCCAGGTGCTGACTGGAAGCGCCGCAGCCTGTCAGCGTCAGGGCCGCCAGCAGCAGGATAACCGCGGCGGATAAAATGCGTTTCATAAAAACCTCCTCGTGAGTAATGACGATGGCAGCTCCTTCTCTGCCCTTTAGACGCCCGAACCCCGCGCTGAGTTCCCATGACGCTTTGTCATGCGCCAGATGCGCGTCACCAGCCCAAATGCAATCGTCTGCCCAACATCTCGGGCAGGCCCGCGGCGATAATGGCCCGCTCCACCGACTCGATGTCATATTCCACCCGATGCCACGTCCATGCCCGGCTCTCCGTCTCCAGCGTGGCGAAGGAGGCCCGCGGATCCTGGTCGCGCGGCTGTCCTACGCTGCCCGGATTCAACAGCCATTTGGCATGGGGGGCCACCGTCAGAGGAACGCCCGGCTCCTCGACGATCCATTCGACGTTGACATGCCTCGAAACGCGTGTCATGCGCCAGCCCATGGCGCGGTGGCTGTGACCGATAAGGCAGACGGGCGTATCGAACGCGTCGTAATTCTCCCCCGCCGTCTCCTCATCCATCACATACTCCCACACCGGATGTCTTGGGCTGCCGTGGGCCAGCGTGATCCCCTCGGCTTCTGTGCGGATGGGCAGCCTCGCCAGCCATTGCATGGTTTCGCCGTTCAGGTGGCCGCGTTGCCACAGCACGGCTTCTCGGGCCACGGGATTGAAATCGTTCAGATCGATTTTGCCCGTCACAGCCAGATCATGATTGCCCGCCAGACATACATCGGCCCGCTGGCGAATGATGTCGGCGCACGCCTGGGGATGGGGCCCGTACCCCACAATATCCCCCAGACACCACAGCGCATCCGTCTGCAGGTCATCGATGGCCGCCAGCACGCGTTGCAGCGCGATGAGATTGGCGTGGATGTCGGAGATGACGGCGATTCGCATGACGCTATTCTAACCTGATTTGGGCGCATTGCCAATCTGCGAGACTCAACTACAGCAATCTCAAATTTGGCCAGACGACGGGCCCCCTCCCGGCCCCTCCCCCCGCTTCGGCTGCGCCTTCGCGTCGATTTCATTCCTCATCCAACGCGGCTTCCATTTCATCGGCCAGGGCTTTGGCCCGATGCGCGGCTTCGCGGAAGATGCGAGCGATCTCCTGTTCATCCGCGGTCTGCACCGAAGTCAGTTTCTTCATTTCGTCGAAGGGGAAGTGGGTCTCCAGGGCCAGAGCCGCGGTCCCGGCCATCATACTGGCCGCCAGCCAGCGCGCGTCCGATTCGCCCAGTCCTGCATCCACGCCCGCCTGGGTCATGCCTTCCAGCACGGGCAGCAGCCAGCGCATGGTTGCGCCGCTCAGGCCCACGGCCCAATTCATCTGGCTGTCATCCAGCACGATGCTGTCGCCCATGACGTTGACAATGGCCTGCACTTCGGCCCGCACTTGCAGCGAGCAATCTCGCCCATAAGCCACCGGATGCACGCCCCGCCCCACGATAGCCAGCGCGCTGGGCATGATCCGGGCCACGGCCACGCCAGGAGGAAGCGCCGCTTCCAGCCGGGCCAATGAAACGCCCGCGGCGAAGGAGATGACCGTCTGCCCGGGCTTGAGCCGAGGCGCCAGGGTGCGGACGGTGGGCAATACCGCTCGGGGCGGCGTGGCGATGAGCCAGACGTCGGCCCGGCAACACTCGTCGGCCAGCGGGCATGTCTTCAGGGCGAACACCCTTTCCAGCCGGGCGCCACGCGCCGGGTCTGCGTCGCAGAGGATCAATTGATTGCGAGGGAAGTTCAGCGCTTCGAGGCGCTGGATGAGGATGCGGCCGATGACGCCCACGCCGATAAGCGCCAGACGTCGGTCGATGATGGGATCGAGCAGGGGGGAAGCGAAGGACATACTCAAATCGATGTTAGCGGAGGGGTTAATATCTTGTCAATGGAATCCTTACTCCTCGGCGTTCGCTCAAATTAGCGAACAAAAGTGAGATTTGGTATAGTTCAGATTATGTTAAATCTGTCAGGTATTCGCACCCAAGTAGAACGAGTCGATGATTTGCCCTTGTTGTATGGCATGTTGC
>JALWDV010000203.1 GCA_027036755.1 Anaerolineae bacterium | reverse complement strand
AGGCACAGAGCGCACGGAGGAAGAAAAAGGTGAGACTTGGAGAGGAATTTCTCTGTGAACTACCACTATTATCTCCGTGTCCTCCGTGTCTCCGTGGTGAAATGGCCTTTTTGCAGTGGATCCAGATCTATTTACGGAACAGATCTATTTACGGAACAGTCCAACGGCAGGCGTCCCTGCACCGGTACCGATGAAACTCCCTTGTTACGTCATTTCGACGACCCCAGGGAGGAGAAATCTCCTCGTTAGCAAGGGGATTTCTCGGTCGCTGCGCTCCCTCGAAATGACGTAGGAGAGACGTAATGCGTGATACGTGATGCGTGACGACCTCACGCATTACGCATTACGAATCACGCCCGTTGCAGATTCGCCAAACGTGGGATTTGCCAATCTTTCTGCAACCAGCGATCATTCTATCATTCTATTTTCAAAGCAGGCGTTAGCCTGGCACGGGGAAGGCGGCCAGCATCTCTTTGACCTGGGCCGCGATGCTGGCGATGAGTTCACCATCATCGGGCTTGCGCAGCACCGCCACCATCCAGCGGGCGATCTGACGGAACTCCTCCTGGCCCAGGCCGCGGGTGGTCATGGCGGGCGAGCCCACGCGAATGCCCGAGGGATCCATGGACTTGCGAGTGTCGTACGGGAGCAGGTTCTTGTTGACGGTGATGCCGGCCCGGCCCAGCGCATCTTCGGCGATGGCGCCGCCGATGCCAAAGGGCGTCACATCCACCAGCACCAGGTGGTTATCGGTGCCGCCGGAGACCAGACGCAAGCCCGCGGCGTTCAGTTCATCGGCCATGGCCTGCATGTTATCGATGATGTTCTGGGCGTAAACCTTGAACGAGGGCTGCAACGCCTCGCCCAACGCCACGGCCTTGCCCGCGATCTGGTGCAACAAGGGGCCGCCCTGCAGGCCCGGGAACACGGCTTTATCCACCTTGCGGGCCCATTCGGCCTTGCACAAAATCATGCCGCCGCGAGCGCCGCGCAAAGTCTTGTGGGTGGTGGTGGTCACCACGTCGCAGTAGGGGATGGGATCGGGATGGAGCCGGGCCGCGACCAGGCCAGCGATGTGGGCCATGTCCACCATCAGCAGCGCGTCCACCTCATCTGCGATCTGACGCAGGGCTTTGAAATCGATCTTTCGGGGATAAGCGCTGGCCCCGGCCAGAATCAGGCGGGGACGCACTTCCAGCGCCAGGTCTCGGATGGCGTCGTAATCCAGCATTTCGGTCTGAGGGCTGACGCCGTAGCCGTGAAATTCGTAGATTTTGCCGCTGAGGTTGAATTTTGCGCCGTGGGTGAGATGTCCGCCATGAGAAAGCTTCATACCCATGACCTTATCCCCCGGTTGCAACAGCGCCATGTAGGCTGCGATGTTGGCGGGAGCGCCCGCATGAGGCTGCACGTTGACGTGCTCGGCCCCGAACAGCTTTTTGGCCCGATCGATGGCCAGTTGCTCGACGATGTCCACATATTCGCAGCCGCCATAGTAGCGGGCGCCGGGCAGACCTTCGGCGTATTTGTTGGTCAGGGCGGAGCCATCAGCAGCCAGCACCGCGGCGCTGACATAATTTTCCGATGCGATGAGTTCGATATGATCCTGCTGACGCCGTCGCTCTTTTTCGATGGCTTCGAACACGGCGGGATCGGCTTCTTTGAGGATTGCGCGCGGATCAGGAGACTGATCCCAGGGGAGAAGGGGGGATTGTGTCATGGTTTACCTCGATGTTTGAAGATTTTTGAGAATGAATAAATGTTGGTTTTTGTAACATCTTGTCGGCGCCTGCACTCTCATGCAGAGAGTTCTGCGGGCGATAGCGGCTCCGGCTGCGCCGGGCGGTGATTCAACTCATCCAGAGCTGCGTCGATTTCCTCGATGAATTCTCGAGCTACATCATCGCTGATAACGCCCTCGCGCTCCAAATCGCCGATGTGAGCCCGCTGGATGAGCAGGGATTCTTTGCGCAAGGAGGATGTGAGGCGCGCAACCAGATCGGGATGGGCTTGAGCGAAGGCCTGCTGCTCCTGGCTTAGTTTTTGGATGCGCTCCTGCAGCTCTTTTTCCACCGCGATCCATGCGGTGGGATCCAGCGCGCCGGTGGCGTATTGCTCCTTCATCCGGGTGCGGGCGGCGCGGGCGGCCAGCAGCCGGGCGTGAATGCGTTCGTACTCCCGCTCGGTCTCCGACTGGCCCGTCAGGCCCAATCTACGCAACAGCGGGGCGATGGTGGTGGCCTGCACCAGCAGCGTGAAGAGCACCACGACGAAGGTGAGCGAGAGGATGAGATCGCGGTTGGGCACGCGATGGCTGAGGCTCAGGGCCAGGGCCAGGCTGACCGCACCCCGCAATCCGCCCCAAAAGAGCACATGCTGATACGAAGTCTTCACCCGGCTACCCAACAACTTGCTGATGAAGCTCAGACCATAGACCGTGACAGCCCGACTGATGAGCACCACCACAACCACCACAAAAACCAGCAGATACAACTGGTTTCCCGGTCGGGGCATCGTCACCTGCATGCCAATGAGGATGAAGATGAGGCTGTTGACCAGAAAAGCGATGTATTCCCAAAAATTGGTCAGCATCATGCGGGTGGTGGGAGACATGTTGCGGCTGCTGCGATTGCCGATGATCATGCCTGCGAACACCACGGCCAGCACGCCGCTGAGATGAAACTGCTCGGCCATCAGATAAGCGCCATAGGCCACGATGGTGCTGAGAGTGATTTCGATGAGATGGTCGTCGACCCGGGCGAAAATGAAATTGGCGGTCAGGCCCGAGACGAGCCCGAGGCCGATGCCGCCCAGCGCCACAATCACAAATTTGATCAAAGCATTCGTCCACACAAGATGGAACTGGGCTTCGCCCAGCAACGCAGCGCCCACCACGATGTGAAAGATGACGATGGTCGTGGCGTCGTTGAACAGACTTTCGCTCTCCACCAGCGTGGAAAGACGTTTGGGCGCGCCCAACGCCTTGAACAATGACACCACGGCCACCGGATCGGTGGCGGCGATGAGGGAGGCGAAGATCAGCGCTGTTTTCCATTCCAGCAGGCCCGTCAACGTCAGCAGCCCCCAGATGACGGCTATGGTGAGGATGACGCCGAACACCGCCAGCAGAAGCACCGGCGTCAGCACCTTGCGGAAAATGCGATAATCGATGTGCAGCGCCGCCTCGAACACCAACGGCGGCAAAAACAGCATGAGGATGATCTCGGGCGTCAGCTCGAAACGAATGAAATCCTGAAAGGAAAGCCCCAGCCCCACCAACACCAAAGCCACCGTGTAGGGCAATTTGATGCGGTGCACCACCATCGCCACCACAAAAACCAGTAGCAATAGTTCGACAAAAGTCAATTCGACAGCAAGAAGATCGCCGGACATGATAGCAAAGGGGAGCAGGAATGAGGAGCGGGATGAAAAAAGGCTCTTGCAAACAAGACCCTTTGATGCTCGTCCCGAGCCCCCATCCCCCAAATCGACAACAATATCAGATCACCCCAAGTATAGCACGCAAGCGGAAAAAAGCTGAAGCTTCCACAACTCATGGGAGCTCACAAAGCCCGAAATCTGCACGAGACGGATGCGCTCACGAACGACTTGAGTCCTTTTGGCAAAAGAAAGCCGGGAAGCAAAGAGGACGACGGAAAATCATCCGCTTTCACCTTTCCTCCCCGGCCCGACGCCCAATAAGATGAGCGGCGCTCCTATGGCGTGGCGGTGGGACGCGCCACGGGCCTGCGCGTGGGGCGAGGCGTTCGAGACGGCCTGGGTTTCGGTCTCGGCGTCGGCGTGGGGGGCTTTCGCTTTGGCTTGGGGGTGGCGGTCTTGCGTCCGGGCCTGGGGGTGACGGAGGCGGGACTGCCACCAGCGCCTTTCACAATGATGAGCACTGCATGGCGCCGACGATTTTCCACATAGTATCTGACACTGGCCCGAGCGCCCTTCACCAACTTGCCATTGATCACAGTATCTTTATCGAGATGATACGTGTATCTGCCAATCCTGACCGTGCCGATGGAGCCGCTGCGCGTTTTGCCGACATTGCGGATCACGCCGGATGCGGTTCTGATCTTTCGGCTAGCGGGCAGGGACTCGGTGACAACGATGCTTTCGGCGTAATAGCGTCTGTCCTTTCGATAGACGAACGCCCTCGCATAATAGCCTCTGACCAGCTTGCCCGTAATTCGGGTCTCTTTGCTGATAAAGACGCGATAACGGCCAATGCGCACCCAGGTCTTCCGCACCCTGCGAATCTTGCCGATGACAGATTTGTAGTTGCGACCGGCCTGGCGGGTCGACGCAGGCGTCGGTCGGACTGTGGGCGTCGAGGTGGCCCTGCCATGGACCGGAGCCGTCCCCGACGCAATTTTCACGCCGCCCGGCGTAGAGATGGGGCGCGGCGCGGCCGTAGCAGCGGCAATGACGGGCGTGTCGGTCGGCGGCCTCGTCGGCGGTGACGTCTTCTTTGGCGGCGTGCGACGAACCTTAGGCGGAGTGGGCGTGCTCGTAACAAAGGGCGGCAGCGCTGTAAACGTAGCCGTGGGAGCGGGTCTCGTCGCGGGGGGCGTGGCGGAGGCGGAGGGTGCGGG
>JALWDV010000202.1 GCA_027036755.1 Anaerolineae bacterium | reverse complement strand
GGCTGGGAAAGGGAACTGATTTCTGGACGCACACTTGCCTATGCGGCGCTGGCGGACATCGCGTCCGTAAAACGCTGGGCGTACATCGAGGCGCTGACGCCCATGCCCACCACAATCCACAACAGCGCGGTCATGTGCGGATAGTTGAGATTGAAGAGATAATGATCCAAAACGCCCGCGGCCAGCAGGCCCGCCATCGCACCCAAAATCCCCAGCATCAGCGCCTCCAGCTTCGGATCCTGGTGGCTGTGGCGCAGGCCGTTGATGAGGATGTTGACAAACAAAAGCATGGTGATGACAAACGCGGCCACGCCCGCCAGCCCCATCTCCTCGGCCATGAGCAGATAGAGGGAGGAGACGCCGATGTAGAGATCGATCTCGGGCGTGCCGGTGAAGCCCACGCCGAAAACGGGATGACGACCGATGAGGGTGAGCGCGTCCTTGTATTCGCCCAGGCGCATCAGCGTGGCCCGGTCTTGCAGGGTGACGCCTTCGATGAAATGCTGGACGTAGGATTGGGCGAAGGGCAGGAACAGCATCAGCACGCCCAGCAGCAGGCCGCCGATGACGCCCCACAGCAGCAATTTGCGATATCGCATCAGGCCGATGGCCCCCAGGCCGATGATGAACCCCACCAGAGAGCCGCGAGAGATGGTCAGAAACAGGGCAGTGACATCCATCAGCACCATGACCGCCACCCATCTGCGGGGAAAAAGGGGCTCGTTGCTGGCCAACTGCGGCAGGGTGATGACTCCGACCATGATCAGCAGCCCGCCGAAGACGTTGGGATCGATGCTGGTGCCGATGGCCCGCATGACGCCGTTGGGATCATCCTCCACGAAGCGCAGCGCCCCGTAGCCGCCGGGATAGCCGAAGCGGGCCAGGTGATCCAGCATCCACACGGTGGCTTCCCGGGGGATGACGTAGAAGAGGATGCCGAAGAAGGCAGCGCCTGCACCGCCGAGCATCAGAGTCCGGGCCAGTAAAAACAGCGATTCTTTATCTCGCACCACGTTGATGACCACGAAGAACAAAGCAATGCTCAGGATCATCTCCATGAACTGGCGCAGGTTGTTGGATGTGGGCCGGGCGTATTGCAGACCCAGCGCAAAGCTGAACGCTGCCAAAAAGAGGAACAGCAGCACCATCCCTCCCAGACTGGAGAACTCGAACCGGGTCTCTCGGGCCAGCGCGTAGCGCAGCGCCCACACGCCAAAGGCGGCGAATATGGCCAGATCCAGAAAGCTGGGCGTGAAGACGATCTTGAAGGGCAGGGTGGCGAAAGGCAGCAAGGTGGCGATAAGGATGACGCCCACCAGTCCCCACAAGGGGCTGCGCAGCGCCATCACCGCGCCCAGGGAGGCCAGGGGCAGGCCCAAGGCGATCACCGGGCCGAGAACGCCGACCATCAGGCCCGCGGCCAGACCGCCAGCCAGCAAGAGCAGCAATATCGCCTGGCGCTGCTGCTGCGGGTCGGGCGAGACCAGTTGGGCGCGGAATCTGTCGAGATAGGGATGGCGCATGATGGGCGTCTTGGCAGTGGAATCGGCTGCCAAACCATATTCTACGGGCTAATGGCGATATTCGTCAATATGGACGTCCAACAGGTGGGAGACAAGGAATCGGACAAGATTGGCTCCCCTTATCTTTTGATGATAAAAGGCGCAAAGTTGAGACATCGCCACGCCATATCGTCGTAAGCGCACTCAGCATGTGATGAGTCCACACTCGTCCAACTGGCCAACAGATATCCCTCGGGCGTAAAGCGTTCCGAATCCAACCCCAAAATCAGCGGAGTCTTTGTGGCGTCATCATAAAGCGCCAGGATCAGACGATAAGTCCCTGTTGGAAGTTGTGGAATCTTGACAGGATGTTGGTGTTTCACGATTTCGTTCGGGAGCCAAAGATGACTGGGATAGTAATCCTGAGTGAGAGGTTGATCGACGCCAGCCATCACATGTTTGTTTTCATCGATAACCTGAATAGAGACGGAATAGTCACGCGAAGGTCGTCGAAGAGCCCGAAAGGAAAGTTTTAGAGGAAACTGGTCGTTGTCCGAGATGGATTCGGGAAGCCCTTCCACGTCGATTAGTGCGATTTCATTTCCAAAATTCCCCAGGGCGTTTTCTTCATCCACCGGCTTCGGGTCGACAGGAAATCCAATTCGCACGCGAGGGCTGTAGATCGCGTCTCCAATATGATTGCCCTGAACATCCGTCACCAGCAGATAGTAATCATGCTCTCCGCAGGGGCGATACATCGTCACCTTGACAAAGCCGCCCGTTGGAAGCGCTTGCTCCATCTGCGATGGCGTTTGAATTTGATAGACGTCTTCGAACACATCGCCCGGCTGCCACAGGGATGTGGCGTAGCGTCCATGCGCAGGAAAATGAGTGACGCCGGAGATGTACCGGTGATTTCCATCTTCGAGATGAACGCCCACTGTATAATTTTCTGAAGTCTGCGAGAGCACGCGCCACACGAGTTTGACGGTGACGATATCGCCAGGCGTTATATTCTGCGGCTCGGTGCGAATGCTGATGAGTTCGGCGAGATCGCCAAATTTGGCGTGAACGGGCGCTTCGCCGGGGCGCGGCGCTGACGTCGAACGCCGGGGGGGAGGCGAAAAGTGCGGCCGGATAACGGCGACGGGAACGATCAACGCCATCATAACAAGGGTCGCCAGATAGAGATAGGTGACAATCGGGACATGCTTCCGGGGCTGGATAGCGCTCGTTCCGGTGATGAACAACAGGGAGATCAATGGATAAAGGGCGAGGATGTATCGTCCTCGTGCACCATGCTTTGATAAAAGGAAGATGATCATCCAGTCAATGAGAAGAACAAAGACGCTTGACAATATCGCAATCTTGATTCTTCTGTCATGCCGCGGGGTGAATAAAAACTTGATGACGCCCGCCGCCGCCACAACAGAAAATCCCAGAAAGGTAAAAAGCATCCAGTTTGGTAGATGAATGGACTCCGCACCCAATAGTCCCCAATATGAATGAAAGGAGAAGACAACGCCTGATTTGATTTGCGCAAGGATATCTCCCGACGCCTCGATCGGATATGTCAACAGTGTGCTGAGAGGATACCGAAGAAAAACGTAACGTTCGGAGAGTATGTCATCGCTCCCCCGATTGAGAAACCACATCGGGATTATGATCAAAAGCAGGATATCGATAATGGCTATGGACCAGAGTTGCCAGTTTTTTTTGTGGAATCGGTGGACTCGGGGGATGGACATCACCGCGAATAACGAGATTATCGCCAAAATTGGAAAAAGGATAAAAAACGTAAATTTGGTCAGAGCAGTCAGAAGCAGAAAAAGAATTCCCGCCCCCCCCCACAAGAGATGTCGCTCATCCACAATGCTTTTGATCAAAAAGTAAATGCTCCAAAGGCCCAAAACGCCAGCGAGGATGTCATTATTGACGACAGATGATGCGGCGACGTACATGGGAACGAACGCGACGCCGCCACATAGGAACGCAGCCATCGTTTTGTCGCCGCGAAAGAGCAAGAGGCCAATGAGATATACGCCTGCCAGGCCCATTGCTCCCAGGATGGTGGAGAAAAAACGATACAAATGGATTTCCGCCACCGTCGGGTGAGATGTTGCGGTTTCATCATCCGTATGGATGAGGACGTTCGCCCCGCCGCCGGGTTTCAATCCCGCCAGCGTCGTATATGGATTGCGCGCTGGCCACCAAATTTCGTTGTTGTGATACCAGCTAAAAGTGGCCGCCGTCAGGAAATAGTAGAGAGGGGGTTGAGTGAACTGCCACTCGCCCGAGACGTTGCTCCGTGCGTCTTGCTCATCCGGGCAATCTTCGGCGCCCGCGTCGGGCCAAATGTAATCGCTTGGGGGACGACGCCAATGAGCCTTCACATAGCGAATGTAACGGTAGTGTGACGACTCATGATCCGATTCTCCCACAGGCAGTGAGAAGTTGTAAAGAACGGCCAGCAAAAAGAACAGCAGAAGAATCAATAAAAAGAGTCTGTTATCCGTTACAAAACTGGTGGCGTTTTTTTTTCGTGCAAGTGAATTTATCATTATTTGCGATAGCTCATAAAAAATCTATCGGATGCGTCCAAATTTGGTTGGAGTGCGTCCTAT
The DNA here is from genome assembly GCA_027036755.1 of Anaerolineae bacterium. GTDB lineage: Bacteria > Chloroflexota > Anaerolineae > J102 > J102 > M2005. Next base: position 481 of record JALWDV010000202.1, on the reverse strand, counting down.
TTCGGTTGAAGAAACAGCAGCGCCGCCAGCGCCGGGGGATGAAGTCCCCCGGCTAGAAACAGCGCCCCTTCGGGGCTAGCCGAATTTATCCGGCGCTGTTTTGTAGCCCCGCGACTTCATCGCCGGGCGAACGTGGCGAACGCCACTATAGCGATTCGGGTTGTGAACATTCATCATTCGGCCAAAACGCCCGGCTGGCCCTAACTCATTTAGGACGCACCCATTTGGTTGGAGCTGGTTGCCGTATGGGCTGAAGGCTTCGATGGTACAACTTCAGTCGGTGACGGTTGGTGTATTGTACCTTAACCAAACGAGATCATGGAAGACGCGATCGCTTGTCGAATTGTGCAATTGCGTGGAGAAGGAAGTCGAGAGACCGTATCAGTTTAGTCGGTGCAACCATGTTTGGCGCTTTGGCCCCGCCGACTGGAAGTCGGGGCTAGAGGCCTTTGGCCGCCTGTCTGCCTGCGCAGACAGATCC
>JALWDV010000201.1 GCA_027036755.1 Anaerolineae bacterium | reverse complement strand
CCCGCTCCGGCCAGCAATGCAAGCCCCAGCCAGGCGGCGGGCGTGACCGCGGATACTGTATCGGAGGAATGCAGGGTAATGGCCGTGGGGCGGAATTCGAGACGGAAATCTTCCACCTCTCCGTCATTGGCGCCACCGGTGGGGGCCAGCGCGCCACATGCGCCGCTGACCACGCGCAATCGCAGATAAACTGCGGCCGGGAAGCTGCCTTTGGCCGGGATGTTGTTGGTAAAATTCATTGTGAAGACGCCGTCGGAAGTGACGTGCATCTGGCTGGTAGAGTCGCTGCCCGCGCCAAAGCCGTCATTGTCCCAATCCACCCAGCCGTAAACGCAAGCGCCGGCGCTTCCGACATTACTCACAGCCACCTCGATGGCTCCGCCATTGCTCCAGTCGGAATCTACGTTCGTAAAACCGACAAGCCCATCCTCATCATCGGCGTGGTCGTTGTCGTCGCCGTCGGCGCTGGCGGCGGGGATGCCGGTTGCTTCAGAATCGGGCGGGGTCGCGCCCAGATACGGGCCATTGGCGTCGATAACGTGGAAGGCCTTGTTGTTGCCGCTGGTTTGTCCCCCGGTGTCGGGAGCGTCGCCGTAATCGGAAGCTTTGCGGCTGTTGGTGTAAGTGCAGGTGACATTCTCTCCTTGATCTAGGGTGACGGTGAGGGTTTCGCCGCTGATGGAGTAGGATTGTGTGTTGCAGGAGATGCTGTCCAGACTCCAGCCCAGAGGAAGCGTTTCGGTGATGTTGAAACTGCCCCAGGGAACGCCGCTGAACTGCTTGCTCTGACCATCGCTGAGCAGGAAATCTCCTGTCGCGTCCACATCCTGTTGGAAGGTGAATTGGGTTCCGTCAGAGGGCGTCGCCGATTTGACGATGGTCAGGGTGTTGGGCGCGTAGAGCTGCGGGACGGGATAATCCTCCACCTCGCCATCGATGGCGGGGCCATAGGGGGTAGAGACCTCACTATCTTTGGAGCCAATGCGGAAGCGAGCGAAGGTGGGGCCGGGCGTGGGATGGGAGGGAAGCTGCCATTGCACGGTGTAGGAGCCATTGCTGTTGACGACCACCTGGGCCGAACGTTCGCCTGCATCATCGAAATCACCGTCTTTGTTCCAATCCAGATATCCGTACAGATACGCTGGCTTGCCGGCGCCATTTCGGGCGTCGATCAGCACGCTGTAAGTCGTCGCGCCGCTCGAAAGCTGTGGGAATCCGCCATTCAGGCCGTTCTCGTCATCGACATTATCGAGATCGTCGCCGTCGGCGTTGGCGCTGGGCTGACCATCATCTTCGTCATCGATATTTTGAGGACCCAGGGAGAGCAGCAAGTCGATGATATGGCGCGGTCCGTTGTCATTCAGGCTGACGCCGTAACTGTTGGGCGCATCGCCGAAATCAAGAAGCGCAGTGGGAGCAAAGACGCAGCGGGCGCCATCATTCTTTCTGGTAGAGGGGCCCTGGGTGAAGAAAGTCGCTGTGGGATCAAGGTT
>JALWDV010000200.1 GCA_027036755.1 Anaerolineae bacterium | reverse complement strand
TGTTTGTATAGTGGTCTGTATAGCGGCTGTCATGGTGGCCTCCTTGCGAGTGAATTGATCCTTTTCTTGCAATGATGCCCTATTCAGCCGCTTTTGTCACGCCGCCAGTTAGCGGAAACTAGAGAAGTTCTCAACAACCAAAAATGAACCATGCCGCTTCTCAACGCCATCTCGCTCCCGCCGCCCCGGACGGCATCCCCGAAAATTGGAGAGGGCTCACGGCTGCCCTACCGTGAGCCCTCTATCAAAAAGGAGGAGAAGAAGAGATTGCCATCTCTAAAAACGAGTATATCAGGGGAATAGGAAAGTTGCTGGACGCAAAACCTACGTTTTCCCTACGGGATGCGGATGTCTTCGGATGATCTGAGTCGCCCGGTCAGCCATTCCAGAAGGGGGCCAGATAGGTGTCATCCAGATGATTCGCGATCTCATCCAACTCGTCGGGCCGGGGCAGCCGATTGTTGAGCTGTCGAAAGTGGGTGGTGATCCAGAGATAAAGATCGGCCCTGGTGCGTTTGGGGAAGCGCTTCATAACGCCTGAGTCTCGGATCATCTGGCAAATGGGGCGATAGAGCTGCTCGTACCAGGCCCGAACGGCTTCGGGCCATTCGCGCGGCTCTTCGCCCGGATCTCGGTTGAGATAGCGAAACAGGGCGATGTGCCGCAGCAGGCGGGCGTAGTACTGGGGCTCGCTCAGACGCAAATCCACGTGCGGCAAGATCTCATCGGCTTTGGTCACCCGCAAAAAATCGCCATACGCCTGGATGTCGGGCAGATCCTTGGGGTTGAGGTCTGGATGCAGCGGCACGCGGGAGGTCAGCTCCAGCACGTGGGCCTGGATGGTTTCATCGTCGTGCAAGCGGGCCACCGAAACCCGATGATGTCCGTCCTTGACGAAATACACCTCCCCCAGCTTGTACAATTCCACCGGGCGCATGGGCAGCCCATAACGCCGGGCCGCTTCCACCCGCTGCCATCGATCCCGCAGCCCCTCATGCTTGGGAAGGAACGCCAGATCGAATTCCTGATAGCGATCCACGCTGCCGCGAATCGCTTTCAGCGGCACATCCTGAACGCCCAAATCGACCGGCTCGCCCGAGGCCAGGGATTCGCTGAGCGGCCCGAAATCCAGCAGATGATTGCGATAGCCGCGCAGAAAAGCCATGATGTCGTGGACGACCACCTTGCGACGGGCCCGATCGAATTGACGCGCGGCGGGGCTATCCTCCCCGAATTGGGCAGCCATCTGCCGGTCTTGTTGTTGCAGAAATTCGGGGTCCAGGTCGCTCATAATCTGGCAACTCCTTATGTTGGGTAACCATACAGGCCACAGCGAAAAAACGCCTGACGAAGCAACGTTGGCCATTTATGCAGCCCACGTCATGCGTAAAACGTCAAACGTCAGGCTGTTATCGCCAAAGACGCGTCCTGCAGTGAGCCATGACATCGTTACGGCAGTGTGACGTTTGACGCTTGACGTTTTACGGCCCTGGCATGTCGCCGACTGGCGGCTTTAACCTTCGGGGTTTGACATGTGAGCTGTATAAGTCACAATGCTGGGGCGGATGCGGCCGGGAATTCGAGATCAAGCAGTCGCCAGGGATAGACGTTGATGATCTCGGTTTGGGCGTAACGAGAGCGGGTGATCTCGGCGTCCCGATAGACGTGCTGGTGTCCGTGCAGCAGATAGCGAGGCTTGAACCATCGCATGAAGCTGAGAAACGCCTTGAATCCAATATGAGGTCGATCGGCGGCGTCGTGGATGCCAAAGGGCGGCGAGTGGGTGATGAGCACATCCACATAACGCCCGTAGAGGATGCGATTTGTGATCAACGTCGGCATCATTTTGACGATAATCCCCCACATCTCCATCTGCGTGTACTGATAGCTGGGATTGCTATTGTAGCGATGCGAGCCTTCCAGCCCCATCGCCAGCAAGCCGTCGATGGCCATCACGCGGGCGTGGAGATTGATCCCCCCTTGCGGTTCTTTGATGAGGGTGCGATTGGAGCGATGCTCGGGTCGATCGTGATTGCCATGCACATAGTACAATGGCTTGTTGAGCATCGATACGATGTATTCCAGATAGTAGTAGGGCAAATCCCCGCAGCCGACGATGAAATCGACATCCCGGGCCACCTTGGTGACGGATGGCCCGTACAATCGCGGCTCCACCTTGTCGCTGACGGCCAGAACGCGGTAACGAGGGGCGGGGATATGTCTTCGATAGGGCACGAGAAGCCAACGGATTCGGGAGGATCGCCCGAGATCAATTCAGCGAGATGGCGTTTTCCGGCCCGAATCCGGAGAAAATGTTGTTGATGGGGGATTCGATGGTGCTGTTGATCCACGCCATCAAATCCAGCTCGCTGTGCAGATAGGCGATTTCATCTCTGAAGAGTTCGGGCAGCGTGGTTTTACTCAACAGCGATTGCTTCTGCTCGTTGTTGATCTGCAAGATCGTTGCTGTGAGATACCCCAGTTGCTCGGGCGTTTCGGGAACGTCGGGAATCTGAAAATCGAAGCCGGAGGCCTGGGTGAGCGCATCCAGATACTCCTCCAGCAGGTCGCTGACCGCGCCGAACATGCGGATGGAGAGATCGCTGTCGGTTTGGGCCAGGGGCGCGCTGTCGATCTTCGCCTGCAGGAAGGGCATGTCGTGGTAAAACTGCTGCACTCGAAAACGCTCGCCGCCGTAGACCTGGATGAGGAATGTGTCGTCGGGCTGCCGGGCGACCTGGAAGATGTGGGCCAACACGCCCACTTTATGCGGCAGCGGATTCGGCTCGGCCCTGGTGGGGCGGTTTTCCAGCACGATGCCGAAGGGCGAGCCAGTGTGAATGCACATTTGCAGCAGGTCTTTGTGGCGCTGCTCGAAAATATGCAGCCCTCTCACCTGGCCCGGAAAGAAAACCATGGGCAGGGGAAAGATGGGAATGCGATTGGGGAAATGGTTGAAATCGTTCATTCGAATCGGGGCAGAGGGGCGGCGGGTTTCATCACTTCCCGCAAGAGAATGGTGGCGTAAGCGCCTTTTGGCAGATAGAAACTTAGACGCAATCCGTGGCTGCAAGGTTTCAAATCCACCGGCTGCAAAAAGATGCGCCCGACGCGGCGGTTGCCGTCCGTGCGATTCTTGCGCCACTGCTCAGGCGTGACCGGGGATGTGGATAGTATCTCCGCCTCCAGCGCCGCCGCGTCAGCCTGGGGTTGTCTCATTTTATACCCAAACAGCGGGCCTGTAAAGGTTATCTCCCGCCGATCGAAGCGGGCCTGTTCGGTTTCCACATCATCCACGATGAACATGCCGCCGGTGTCCGTCTTCTTGGCCAGATCTCCCAACAAGATATGATCGAACAGGCCGCGCTGGATGCGCAGGGTGAGATAATCGTTGAAAAGCTGCGATTGGTAGGCCGAGATCAGCAAGCGGGTCAGCCATTTTTGACGAGGACGCCGTTTTTTGCCCGTCAGGATGGCCAATCCCTGTTCTGCGTTGTCGCCATATTGCCCGAAACGCTGCTTGCCGAAGAAATTGGGCATTCCCCGCGCCTCCAGCGCCCGCACGATGGCCTGAGCCCGGCCCATCGCGTCCTCGACTGCGGGATTCAGGATGGTGATGGTGAAGCGGTTGCCCAGCAGATGTCCGGGGCGCAGCTTGCGGTTGTGAGGAATGGCCCAATCGAACGCATAGCCCAGGGCCCGCACCGCCTCCTCCGCCCGCTGCGGCGTCGTCTCGGGCAATGAGAACACCTGGGTGACCCGGGCGCGCTTGTCCTTCAGCCCGGCGTAACCAATGCCGCCCGGATTCACGTCCAGCGCCCGGGCCAGATTCTCCACCACCTCGCGCGTGGTCTGGCCCTCGCGGGTGAACTGCACGAAGAGGTGCTCGCCCTCGGCCGCAGGGGGGTACAGCGGAACCTCCTCCACGATGAAGTGCTCCGGTTCGATTTTGATTTCGCCGCCAATGCCGGGCAGCTCGGGGGTGATGTAGGGGAGTTCGGTCATATCGTTGTCTCAGGATGGTTCAGATCATCATCCTGCATTTTCAGGCTCAACAGGATTTCAGGGGACAGTGGCTTTACCAGACCAGCCGGAGTGCATGAATGTTCACAAATTAAATTGGTTATAGCGGCGTTCGTCACGTCCGCCCGGCGATGAAGTCGCCGGGCTACAGAACAGCGCCGGATAAATCCGGCTAAGCCCCGCAGGGGCGCTGTTTCTAGCCGGGGGACTTTATCCCCCGGCGCTGGCCGCGGGCGCGAAGCGCCCCGGGCCTATAACCGGACTATTTTGTCAATGTTCATCGAATCCGGCTGGATGCAGAGAGCTCTCAGGGCGGATTTCGAATCCGCCCGGCATCTCACCCCCAAAAATCCAAAAGAACCCATTTTCACAATTGCAGGCGGGCGCCGCCTGGCAAAGGGCGTCAAACGCAGCAACTTCAAATTTAATTCGGAGACAAGCCCCCCCTCCCGGTCTCCCCCCGCTTCGGCTGCGCCTTGCAGGGGGAGGAGCCCATCGCTTTGCCAATTTGCGTAGCAGACGAGCACCTCCCTCCCCCGAACACGAGCGCAGCGAGTATCGGGGGAGGGGCGGGGTGGGGGCAAAAGGGAGGCCGGGAGGGATGAAATCG
>JALWDV010000199.1 GCA_027036755.1 Anaerolineae bacterium | reverse complement strand
AAGCCGGGAGAAGTGGGCGGGAGGGGGGGGGGGGGGGGCGAGGAGGAGAGATTATTCGAAAACGCATGATGTCAACCTCCAGAAAAACAAGGAGGCATGGCAGGGGAAGCGATGCAACCATGCAAAAGACAATTTCAGTATAGCATAAAATGCACCGTTGTCAACCACCATTCGACAACCGCACAACTTCAAATCTTCCCCGGCAACAAGCCCCCTCCCGAGCTAACCGCCCCAAATTGAACTGTCCCGCGGAACGCCCGATGCGCTTTCACAAAAATCGAATTTGATATAAAATAGTGGATGCACTGCAAAAAGGTTTTTCAACACGGAGACACGGAGGACACAGAGAAAAAATAAGGGGGTTCACGGAGAACATCCTCTCCAAACCTTATCTTTTTCCTTCGTGCCTTCGTATCTTCGTGGCCTTTTTTCAGGAAAGCCAATAGTTCCCGAACGCATTTTCGCTCAGTTTCATCCCCCAGGCCCGGGCAGACAGAAAGCGAAGCGCTCTCATCCCCCACTTCATCGCGCATATCCCCCACCATGACAAAGCGATTTCCCCCGATCGCATTGCTGCTGACGCTGTTTTCGGCGTTGGTGGCTGGTCCGACCGCCTTCGCAGGCCCGCCAGATCACATCTGGCGCACATTCGATCAATTGGATGGCGTTCACGCCAACTGGACGTTCGACATCGTGCAGACGGATGACGGCGCGCTGTGGTTCGCCACCGATGAAGGCGTTTTGAGATTCGACGGCGTGTGGGAACAGCGCAATCAGGGGCTGCCATCCAGGGCGGTTCTGACCTTGCTGGTGGATGACGAGGGACGACTCTGGGCGGGGACAGACCGTGGTCTGGCAACTCTGGACGAGGACGGCTGGAAGCCCCAGGGCGCGGGAACAGAGCTGGAGACTGCGCGCATCAACGCTCTGCTGGCCATGCCCGATGGCGCTATCTGGGCGGGCGGCGATGGGGGCGTGTTCGTCTGGTCGTCCGGGGAGGATTGGCGGCGATTGTCGGGGTTGCCGGTGAGGGGCGTCGATGCGATGGCGTTGGACGCCCGCCAAAACATCTGGTTGGCCCAAGCCAATCAACTCTTTCGTTATGATGGCGATGAATGGCAGGCGATGCAACTGACGGGCGTCGAAGACGGCGCTGATTTCAGCATCACCGATCTGGTGGCGGATGAAGCGGGCGGCGTGTGGGTCGCCACAGAAAATCAGGGCGTGGCGCACATTACCGATAACGAGCTGGTCTGGGAGACGACCGTCAGCGGGCTCCCCAGCAATCGCGTGCTGGCCCTGACGCTGGCCCGGGACGGCAGTCTGTGGGCGGCCACCAATGGCGGCGGCGTAGGGAGACTGGACGGCGACGGCTGGGAGGCCCTGACCATCAGCGATGGATTGGCGGCTGACTTCGTCAGCGCCTTGTTCGAGGATAAAGATGGCGTCTTCTGGTTCGGCACGGCGGCGGGCGTTTCCCGCTACGATAGGCGCACCTGGCGCTCGCTGCGCGACGCCCCGCGCGCTCCCCAGAGCCGGATCATCGCCCTGGCCTATTCGCCCGATGACATTCTCTGGGCTGCCGAAGCGGGCGGCGGGCTGTATCAGATGCAGAACGACGCCTGGCGGCGCATCAACGTAAAAGTGGCGGGAGATCCGGTGTCGCTGCGATCTATCGAAACTCTCTTTGTAGACGCTGCAGGCGATCTCTGGATCGGCACGCAGGATAACGGCGTCATTCGCCTCGCCGACCGGGGCGTCCGGCGCTTCGCCCGGGCCAATGGTCTGGCCGAAAACTTCGTGACCGCCATCGCCCAAACGCAAGATGGCGTCATCTGGTTTGGCTCCAGCGCTTCGGGCTTGAGTCGATGGGATGGGAAAGCATGGCGCGTGATCACACAAGAGGATGGCCTCATCTCCAATGAAATCACATCCCTGCTGGCATCGGCGGATGGCGCATTGTGGGTGGGAACCAGAGCGGGGCTTTCTCGATATGACGGCGCGGCCTGGCGCTCGTTCACCCGCGAGGACGGGCTGGGAGCGGACGAAATCACGGCCCTGGCCCAGGATGATGAGGGCGGCGTGTGGGCCGCTGCCTGGGGCGGCGGGGTCAGCCGTTGGAAGGATGGCGCATGGCGCACCTTCGACGCCAGCAATGGCCTGCTGGCTCCCGGCGTCGACGCATTGCTGGCCACGCCCGGAAAGATGTGGATGGGAACCATCAGCGGTTTGAGCGTTTATGATGGTCGATCATGGCAGCACTTCAGCCACGCCTACGATTACGATGTCGGGCGGGTGTTCGCGCTGGCTGCAGATGACGCGGGGACGGTGTATCTGGGCGGAGAGCAGGGTGTTATGAGCTACCTGCCCGATTCCAGCCCTCCCACATTGCAGGCGCTCGTCATCAATGGCCAATCGCCCGAGGCCGACGCTGTGACGGTCCTGACCGATACACCCGTGCATTTCATACTCCAGGGCAAGGATACGCTGACTTCCTCGGACGAATTGCTTTATCTCTATCGAATCGAGGGCTTGGACTCAGATTGGCGACAAAGTCGGACGCCCATCGTCACTTATCCCGCCCTGCAAACCGGCGATTATGTATTTTGGGCGCAGGTGCGGGACGCCAACATGAATTATTCCCAGCCAACCGCGATCACCCTGCATGTTCGTCATTCCAACGCCTTTGTCTGGGCTCCGGGGCTGGGACGCGTCCGCTCCGAATTCGCCCTCATCGGCGTCATCTTCCTGACATTGTTCGCCGCCATCGTGGGATACGCCTCGTGGAGCACCGCGGTGCGCTGGCACATGCGTCAGCAGGCGGTGGAGCGGCGCTTCAATCCCTATGTCGCGGGCAGCCCCATCCGCTCTCGGGATATGTTCTTCGGGCGGAACGAATTGCTGCAAAACATCGAAGCGGGCCTGGCTCACAACAGCATGATGATCCACGGCGAGCGTCGCATTGGCAAGACGTCATTGCTGTACCAACTGCTGGACGATCTGCGCCAATTGCACGATGATCGCTACAAATTCTTCCCGATTTTTCTGGATCTGGAAGGAACCCTGGAATCGGAATTCTTCCATCATCTCATGGAAGGATTGCTGGAGGCCCTGCAACCACACCTGTCGGATTTCCCTGCCGAAGAGAAGCTGCAATATCATTCGCTTCCGGCCGACGCGCCTTACTCCGACCGCCACATGCGCCGTGATCTGCGGCAAATCGTTTCACATCTAAAACGACGTTACGGACTCACCCCGCGCGTCATCTTCCTTTTGGATGAAGCCGATATTCTCAGCACATACAGCAGTCTCACCCAACAGCAATTGCGGCGCATCCTGCAAGACGCCTTTGCCAGCAATGTGGGCATCGTCATCGCCGGGGTGAATATCAGCAAGAAATGGGATCGAGTGGAATCGCCCTGGTACAACATGTTTGTCGAGATCGTCGTGCCTCCCTTCAATCGTTATGAAGCGGAATTGCTCATGCGAAAGCCGGTGTATGGTTTCTATGAATGGGAGGAGGACGCCATTATTTTCGTCTGGCAACGCAGCAATGGACGGCCCCACCGCATTCAACAAATCGCCCGCGAAGCCGTCAACATCATGCTGGATGATCAGCGGCGACGCATCACCCTGGAAGATGTGCGACGCGCCTACGAACGCGTTGTGTTCGCAGAGATGAATTAGGCGGGGGGATGAATTTTTCTTGCTGGCAGCGAGGGGATGTTAGAATGACAGGTGCCGCTGTATGCCCCGAACGCCATCTCTATCGACGTCATCGTTCGCATCCCTGATTCATTTTCATGTCGCCTTTATTCCTTATCGGGCTTCTGGCTCTGCTCGCTTTCATCTCGCTATCCACCTACCGCACCAATCAGATATTGAAGGTGTGGACGCCCGAGGAGAATCTCCTCCTCTCCATTCCCGAAAACATCGCCCGCCTGGCGCTCATCGCCGTCAGCATCGGTTTGGGATTTCTTAGCGGCGAGAGCTTTCGCACGCTGGGATGGGCCCCGCCCCATCCTCTGGGAGATGTTGTTATCGGGATGGCTGTGGGCGCGTTGCTGCCGGCGCTGCTCTATTTTCCCTCGCAATGGGTGGAAAAACATCGACCCGAGTGGTATTCGGTTGTGGTGATTGACAGCATCCGTCCCCGCTCGGTCCGGGAATGGCCCAGGGTGGTGATAGCGCTTTTGCCTGTGGCCCTGATGGAGGAGCTCTTGTTCCGCTCGCTGCTTTTGGGAGCCTTCGCCCCCTATGTCAACATCATCTATTTTGTCATCGGCGTTTCCGTTTTCTTTGGATTACTGCATCTTCCCCAGGGAGAATGGGGCGTTGTGGGCGTGATCCTGGTCAGTCTGGTCTTCAGCATTCTCTTCTTGTGGCGAGAAAGCTTGCTGGTTGTGGTCATTGCGCATTGGGCGATGAACGTGATGCAACTGGCGCTGGACGCATGGTCCCGGCGGGGCGCCCTGGCCGGGTGATGAACATTGACAAAATAATCCGGTTATAGGCCCGGGGCGCTTCGCGCCCGCCGCCAACGCCGGGGGATGAAGTCCCCCGGCTAGAAACAGCGCCCCTGCGGGGCTAGCCGGATTTATCCGGCGCTGTTTTGTAGCCCGGCGACTTCATCGCC
>JALWDV010000198.1 GCA_027036755.1 Anaerolineae bacterium | reverse complement strand
CTGGCCCGCAAGCAGGCGTTGATCCTGGTGGCGGGGTTCGCGGCCATCGTGCTCATCGGCACGGCGCTGCTGCGATTGCCCATCTCCGGCTCACACCGCCCGCTCACCTGGATGGAAGCGCTGTTCATCTCCACCAGCGCCACCACGGTGACGGGCCTGGTGGTCATCACCCCTGCTCTGGATCTATCGCTGTTCGGGCAATTTGTGGTGCTGGCGTTGATGGAGATCGGAGGCGCGGGATTCATCGCCTTCTCGGTGCTGCTGTTCCAGCTCATCGGGCGTCGGGTGGGCATCACCGGCCGCCAGATCATCCGCAACACCCTGGGCGTCTTCGAGACGACCCGCATCATCCCCTTCACCCTGACGGTGTTGGGGATCACCATCGGCATTCAGTTGCTGGGAGCGCTGGCGCTGTGGCTGCGCTGGCGGCCCACCATGGGCGACGGCGAAGCCGTGCACCGGGCGATCTTCCATTCGGTCAGCGCTTTTTGCAACGCGGGCTTCGATCTGTTCAGCGGCACGGGCCAGAATCTGTTCGGCTACGACGCCGACCCCTACACCCTCATCGTGATGATGGCGTTGATCATCATCGGGGGGCTGGGGATTCTGGTGGGCGTGGACCTGGCCTCTTACTACTGGGAGCGGCGACTGACTATCCACACCAAACTGACGCTGGTTCTGACGCTCACTCTGTACATTTTCGGCCTGGCCGTGGTGCTGATGGACCCGATTTTCGAGGGCACGACCTTCGTGGACATGAGCTGGCATGATCGCTTCTGGAAGGCGCTGTTCTCGGTGGTTTCCGCCCGCACCGCGGGCCTGACCATCATCCCCATCCACGAGTTGGGCGAAGCCAGCATCCTCACTATCATGGTCTCCATGTTCATCGGCGGCGCGCCCGCGTCCATGGCGGGCGGCGTCACCATGAGCACCCTGGCCGTGCTGGCGGTAACGGTTTTCTCTACGGTGCGGGGCAATCCCCACGCGGTGGCTTTTGGCCGCACCCTGCCCCTGGAGACCATCGCCAAGGCGGTGGCCATCATGGCCGTCTCGATGATGGTGGTGTTCGTCGTCACCCTACTGCTTTTGGCCGACACCGCGGGCGATTTCACTGCGGTCACCTTCGAGGTGATCAGCGCGTTTTCCAACACCGGCTACTCGCTGGGCCTGACCGGCGAGCTGAATACATTCGGGCGGCTGCTCATCGCTTTCACCATGTTCTGGGGGCGTCTGGGCCCGCTGACGCTGGTGGTGCTCCTGGCCCAACGCGAGCGCCCCACCTACATCCGCTATCCCACCGAAAAGGTGGTGCTGGGATGATGCGAGGAAGGAAATGACCAACAATCAATCCAAATCTCCTTTCCGGCGCCGGCGCAAGCGCGGGGGCAAAGAATTCCTGGTCATTGGCCTGGGCCGATTTGGCGCGGGCCTGGCCCGCACGCTGCTGGCCGCGGGCCACGAGGTGCTGGCCGTAGACCGGGATTTCGAGGTGGTG